>CAYTLN010000034.1:0-2337 GCA_964438845.1 uncultured Gammaproteobacteria bacterium | reverse complement strand
TATTTGAAGAAATAAAATTCTGACCATGATATTGATTCATCAGTATAAATAACTGGGTTGAAGTTTTATTATAATATGTCTCGGCTAGGTAATTTAAAAGTAGCGATTACGAATATATATAAAACAAAAAATCCGCTCCGGGCTGAATGGGCGGATTGGTTGTATGCGCATCATGTTTTCCTTGTCGCGGATTATGCCCGCGAATTGTCGAAAAAGCTCGGCGTTAATAATGACCTTGCCGAGGCGGCTGCGATGCTGCACGATATCGCCGACGCGGTGATGAAGCGCAGCGATCCGGCGCATGAGGAAACGAACCTGAAACTGGCTGGCGAACTGTTGACGAAAGCCGAGTATAAGGAGCATGAAAAAGAAATCATCATAGATGCGTTGAAGCATCACGGCTGCCACGGTTCGGACCGCCCGAGTACGATTGAAGGCCGGATCCTCGCCACGGCCGACGCGGTCGTCCATCTCCGGTCCGATTTCTATGATTTTGCCCGAACCGAGCGCCTCAAGACCGATTCGCCTGAAAACGTCGCCGCCTGGGCGATGGAAAAGATTGAACGGGATTTTCGTGATAAGATATCATTTGAAGATATCCGTGCGGAAGTAGCCGAACGGTACAAGAATCTAATAGAGCAATTCAGCAGCCTATGATCAAAGCGATTATTTTCGATTTCGGCGGACCGATCGTCGAGTGGGACGCCCCGATGCGGGAAGTCTATAAGAAGCATGAACGGCACCATAACCTTGAGGCCGATGAGCTGCTGAAGGTTTTTCAGGCCTATTACGAGGCGAGCGATATCGGCGGCTTCGATTCATTGACGCATTTTATCGAAACGACAAAGCCGCCCCTCAAGCTGACGATCGAAGAGCTGAATGAAGTGTTTGATGAGGCGAATGAATCAATGCAGATCAGGCCGGAAATCATCGACTATATCGTCGAGCTGAAGAAGGAATACAAAATCGGCTTGCTTTCTAACTTTGCCGCCGGCCTGCCGATATTCTTGCAGAAAATCTTTAACGTCTACCATCTCTTCGATGTCGTCGTCAGCTCGCACGCCGTCAAGATGAGAAAGCCTGATCCGCGCATTTACCAGCATACGCTCGATGAGCTCGGCGTCGCGGCTGAAGAAGCTGTCTTTATCGACGACTTGAAAGAGAACGTAAAAGCCGCTGAAGCGTTAGGCATCCGTTCGATCCTGTTCAAGGATTCAAAGCAGTGCAAGGAAGAGCTTGAAAAGCTGCTGCATGATGATAACGATTAAATCTATTTGAAGCCGTATGCGTATTCTGACTTTTTACGGGTCCTACGGATATAAACCGAATGAGACGTTTTCCGGCTCGGTGTGTTTTTGCCATGTCGAGAAAAACGAGACTCCTGAAAAAATAGCAAAAATAGCGGCAAAGCTCATTCTTCTCTCACAGGGGAGCAAGGTTATCCTTGTGCCTTTCGCTCATTTATATGAAGATGTGGCAGAGTCGCCTGTTGCCCGTACGATTTTCGAGCAGCTCCATGACAAAATAGGATCGCTGGGGCACGATGTCATGTGCGCGCCATTCGGAATTACGAAAGAGCTCCATTTCGATGTTCCGGCCGACGATTCGGCAATCAAGTTTTTAAATTTTTAGATATGGACAGGATATCGCAATCAATCAGCGAGTTTTGGGACGAGGCAGTATCTGATTATGACAAGCATATGCTGCAAACCGGCCATTATGCAGCGCAGGAGTCCTTGCTGAGCATATTTCATGATTATCTCGAGTCCCCTGTATTGGATCTCGCCGGAGGCACGGGCTATCTATCAGGACTGCTTCTGGAACAGGGCTTCGATGTGACATTGAATGATTTTTCCCGGGAGATGATTGGTTTTTGCCGTACCCGTCTGCACGCCTTCGGGAATATTTCTTTCTCAGAGCAAAATGCCGAGGCAATCAGTACGGAGAAGATGTTCAGCACCCTGATCTGTTGCAATGCTTTTTACTATTTGCAGGATATGTCGGCAGCTCTCTCCAACTGGAGAAAGATTTTGAAACCCCGGGGGAAATTAGTCATTATGGAAGAGTATCCTTTTATGAAGCCTGAAAGCCATGAAATGGCACCCCGCCAACGCAGGCTCATGGAGTTGGTACGGCCCATTTCTCCGGAAGCGATAAAGGAATATTTCAAGGGGGATACCCTAGAGGCTGAGGCGAAGGCCTCTATCGATGGCAAGCATGACTTGTTCGGCTTTGTCTTTTCCTTTTCCCGTCCCATATGACCATCTTCATCGATATCCGTTCATCATTGATGTAAAGGTATGAAAACAATCCTAGTAGACGCGGTTGACGCGTTCG
>CAYTLN010000033.1:0-2427 GCA_964438845.1 uncultured Gammaproteobacteria bacterium | reverse complement strand
AGAAGATATTGTAGAGTATTTAACTTAGCACTTTTGCTAATGCAACTTAATAAAGGGAAAAATGAAAGATAAGAGAACTGTTTTTATCTTCTTCCTCGGCTACTTCAACTGGGATAAAACCGATGAGCGCGAAATACCTTATCGGAGGTTGAGCACAGAAGGAGAAGAACGGGCACGCGAGTTAAAAAATCAATTTGCGGAGTATAAAGTTAGCTTTGACTTAAAGCTCATCAATACTACACAGGCAGCCATGCAAACCGCACGCCTCATAGAAGAGAATCCAGCTTTACGCGCAATCAAAGCCCTTGATATGGGCAGAAACCTAGCTACTTTTGCCGGCGAATTGAACGGCGAGCCGGTAGGAAGATATGCCAATCTCGACCATCCCCCGTCTGATGCGTGCCTGGCCAGCGCCATAGAGAGCTGGATCAGAAACGCTAAGGCAGAGATGATAGCTACGATCAAGCAATCTGACGCCGATACTGTGCTAGTCGTTACCGAGCCAATTCTTGCCTACGCGTTAGCTCTCCAGTTCAGGAAAGATGAAGCCGTTATAACCGCCGTACCAAAACACGGTACATATGTTGGAGCGAAAGTTGTTATTTAAGATTTTCTGTTCCACAACCTACCCGCTTAATCAAAAGCGGGTCTTTTTTTATAAAAAAATTCAGCGCCAATTGCTTAGCGCTGAGAATTGATTCTTCTTCGTTCCAAACATCTTCCGATCTCTCTTACTATCTCATCAAAATATCCTTCATCCATCATCTCATCATTACGATTTTCGTCCGGATCATACAGGCTATTGCCGTACATCTTAAGGCGGTACCGCTCATACGGAACGGCGATCTGTTTCGGCAAACCATGCGGATAGATGCTTTTGGCATACCGCACATAGCCTTCAACCTGGAACATTAGCGAATCATCCGTCAAAGCGGCATGGAGCATACCTCTGATCCTCCGCTGGAGAACCTTCGGCAAGGCTACTTCATGGGAAATGAACATCTGATTCTTGTGACGGCGTTTCTCTATCTGCTTAGACGATCCGACCCGCTCGAGCTTTTCTTCATACAGAAGCGGCTGACGATTATGATTCCGTTTTTGAGCCTGAGCCCGATCGACCATTTCTTCTTCCGTCAATACGCGTCTCGTTATGCGCAAGCCGGTCACCATCGGCGCCTGGCTGCTATGGGAAAAGCAGGCCGTCTTCGTACGATTGACTTTGAAGATGCTGTTCTTCTCAATGATCCTGATCAACTCGGGAATATGGCTCCGGATATTCGTAGCGGTTGAGATCGTAATATCATCGGCGTACACCGTCAAACTGAAATGCGGCGACAGCTCGCTGATGCGCGACCTGAGTTTCCCGAGCATTCCGCTCCGCGACAATACGAGATTAAGCAGGAATGGCGAACAGGGCGAACCCTGCGGCAACCTGCCTTTATACGTCACGAGCTGGACAAGCCATGAAACAAAATCCCGGACGTATAGTCGAAGGTTCTGCTCCCGTTGCGGCGTTGGATTATTCATCATCCACCACAGCCATGAAGAGTGCTTGCGAGGAAAGAGCTGGCGTTGCGGATTATCAATCGTTTCGCGTTGTATCCATGATAGCTGACGCATCACCCTTTTCTTATACAACTCTAATTCATCGTACAAGAGAGGCAGCAATGCTGCTTCAATCGCCTCGGCCGTGACCGAAGGGAACGCGTCTTTGAGGTCGAGTCGTATCACGTGGTTCATGCCATGGACCGCATGTCGCAGGGCGTTCTGCCGGATCGAGCTTTTCGGCAAGAAACCGGTAATGAACGAACTGAGCATCCCGCGATCATGCAAACGGTACAAGAATCGGCTCAGCAGCAGCTTTTGAAATTGTTTTACGGAAGGCGGAGGTATGCAGAGGAGCCTCTTTCTTCCGTTTCGTTTCAATATAGCAACCGTACGGTAGTCATAGCGTTCTTCAAGGACGCTGACTAACTTCGGAGGTTTCCACCCGACCGCTTCTGCAAGCAGCAGGAGGCCGCTATATTGGTAATACCGGAAAGATTGAGTTTCCATGATATCTCCCTTATAAGTTATTGATTATTAACGTACAAACATCTGGTCGGAGCCGCCGAAACGGCTCCGGAAGAGGCTTTATGATTCAGAATTTTTCAGGCTCACGCGGCCGGGATTTCAACCCGCTACAAACCGACTGGTCCTCAAAAAGCGAATCTGTTGCGTCGTAACTAGCGGCCAGGTGCTGACCGCCCCACAATACTGCTGGTCGTGGTTACCTTGCCGGCCCAAAGGCCACCAGGTTTTATATAAGCCCACTCTCGACCCAGAATGATTTCATCCTAAATGAAGCCCGTCATTTTTTCAAGTAGGCCGAGGCTATCTTTTTTCTCGGTTTTATGCTAAGGTTGGGTAACTATCGATTTATCTAAC
>CAYTLN010000032.1:0-2598 GCA_964438845.1 uncultured Gammaproteobacteria bacterium | reverse complement strand
TCGAGAAAGAGCTTGCGCCGTACCGCTCAGGCAAAGGCACGCTCAAGTTCTACCTGGACCGGCCGATCCCCTATCCGCTCATCGCCAAGGTCGTGAAGATCCGTCTGGCCGAACGTGGGAGTAAGGAAAGATGACACGCAGCATTTTGTAAAATTTAATTAATTATCAAATATATTGAGGAATATTTGATCAGGTTCATTGCTTGGGGAAAATTGAAGATACGTCTTCATCTCAGGCCAGAGAGTAGCATCGTGTATTTCAGGGAACGTGAAATATGGTGGGCTAGCTTGGGAGCGAATATCGGATATGAACAGGATGGCAAGAATGAGCATTTTGAAAGGCCGATCCTTATTTTAAAGAAATTCAATAGACATATCCTATGGGCTTTGCCGATGTCCAGCAAGGTGAAGACTGGGCCATTCTATTTTCGGATTATGCATGAAGGAGAGACGTTTTCTATCTTACTATCACAACTCCGTCTCCTGAGCAGTAAACGATTATTACGAAAAATTAGAACGCTTCCTAGCACGAGTTTCAATGAAGTCAGGGGAACGCTGAAAAACCTTTTATAAAAAACGATCCTCGTGCTCCCTTAGGAGTACGAGGTCTCGGAGGCCGAAGCCCATTATATCCTCAGTATATAGGAATAGCGTTCTGGTGTAAAGGCACCTAGTTCCGCTGAAACGGCCGGATTCGACAAAATCATGCTATTTGTGCATTATGTAAGCATTATTATCTAATATCCTATGTCCGTCTCAATCACCTATTTTGTTCATGGCACGACGACCGATAACGAAACCGGCAAGGCGACCGGCTGGCTGCCGGGCGAGCTGTCCGACACCGGCATCGAGCAATCGAAAGAACTCGGCCAGCTCGTTTCCGACCGGATGCTCGATACGATCTTCTGTTCCGACCTGAAGCGCGCCGTCGATTCGGCTGAATTCGCTTTCGGCATCACGTACGACATCATCCCCGACCCGCGCTTGCGCGAATGCAATTACGGAGACAAGAACGGCTCGGCCGAGGATTTCAAGGACGACATGAAGAGCTTCATCGACACGCCGTTCCCGAACGGCGAATGCTATAAGGACGTCGAGAAGCGAGTCGCCGACTTCCTGATGTTCCTGAAAGAGAATTACGAAGGCCGTCATATCGCCATCGTCGCGCACCAGGCGCCGCAGCTCGCGCTCGATGTCCTCTTGCGCGGAAAGACCTGGGAAGAAGCGATCGATGAGGATTGGCGCAAGACAAAATCGTGGCAGCCGGGATGGGAGTATATCATTCCGTAAGAGACGGTTCCCCGCAGGTTCTGACACACAAATCTCGGTTTTACCGAGATTTTTTTTAAAGAATCAGCTGGAAAAGGCAACATGCTGACTCTTGACAAGATAAAACAAATATGTTAGTTTGGGGTCTATACATAATCAACTAACCAGTAACCAATAATTTAAACTATTTCCGGAGGGAAATCATGAAAAAGCTCCTTGTATCATTAATAGTTTTATCAGCTGTATTATTTAGTTTTCAGTCAGTTTATACTCAGCAGGTGTTTGTGCCGACAGAGGTCGCCATAGAACCCCAGCCCAACAACGGTACCCCGCTTATCATCCTCACTGGTTCTGTTCAGAACGCAGAAGATCTCGGAGTGACTATCCCGCGCAATAAATCGGGAGTGAAGTTTCTCGATATGCTTCATAAAGGGAATCTCTTCAGGATACTCAGTGATGCGCTGACAGTGCCGGATTATTACGAGAAAAACGGACCGTCTGTTAAAAATTTACAGGATTCATATGAAGACCAGGTGGTAGAAGGCATCGTAATGATGGTTTCAAACTCCACTGCCACGTTCGGTGAGATTACCGGGGGCGGCATCATTATCATTTATCATCCATCCACAAAAGAAATGGAAATGTTTTTTTCGATAGATGTTAACGGTTTCGATCTGGCTTCTTTCCTGATCTGAGTGAAATTGCAGTGTTTTAAAGGGCCGACTATTTGTCAGCCCTTTTTTATAATAAAAAAGCGGTCCCTGGGGCCGCTTTTACGTTTGTACCTGATGTGTGCCGTTACTTATTCCGTTGCGGTTTAGTAGAGAACTCTTTGTGGTACAATAAGCGTATAACCGGGACTCGAATACGTCAATAACGACCATATGGACAAGAAAATCGTTTTAGCCGGAGGCTGTTTCTGGGGCATGCAGGACTTGTTCCGCAAGGAACCGGGCGTCATCTCGACGCGTGTCGGCTATACCGGCGGGGAGAACGATAATCCGACGTACGAGCATCATCCCGGGCACGCGGAAGCGATCGAGATAACGTTCGATCCGGAGAAGACGTCATACCGCAATCTCCTCGATTTCTTTTTCAGGATGCATAATCCGACGACCCTGAACCAGCAGGGCAACGATACCGGAACGTCGTATCGTTCAGCGATCTTTCATTCGACTGAAGCTGAAAAGCGAGAAGCTGAAGACTTTATCAAGATCGTTAATGATTCAGGCCGATGGGACGATCCCGTGGTTACGACGCTTGAGCCGCTGGCGACTTTCTGGCCGGCGGAAGACTATCATCAGGATTATCTGGTAAAGAATCCGGGAGG
>CAYTLN010000031.1:0-3092 GCA_964438845.1 uncultured Gammaproteobacteria bacterium | reverse complement strand
ATAGAACAAATCCGTCCTAAGGATAAAATGGGGGTTCGATTCCCTCCGGGAGCACCAGCCTGCGCTAAAGCTTCAGCTTGGCCCGCGTAATTTTGCTATACTTATTACTAACGACAATTAACCCTTCATCTATGTTTAATAAAAATGTTCCAGGAGGATCAGGCAAGGAAGGAGTGGAAACGATCATCGGTCCGTCCGTAAAGATTGAAGGCAATTTTGCCTGCCAGGGCGGAATCGTTATCGAAGGCGAAGTGAAAGGCTCGGTCAAGACGGCCGGCTATCTCGAAGTCGGCGAAAAAGCGGCCGTGACAGCTGACGTTGACGCGAAAGAAGCCCGGATTGGCGGTGAGGTGCGCGGGAATATCCGCATCGATGGATTTTTAGATGTCACATCTTCGGCTAAGATCTTTGGGGATATCGAAGCCGCCCAAGTAAGCGTCGCTCGCGGCGCCGTCCTTAAGGGAAAGTGCGCCTTCCTTGGTACAGAGGCAAAGCCGGCGAAGGCCAAGGCTGCCAACGGCAATGAATAATGTATATATTTACGACGCGGCGCTTTCGGGCAAGCGGCATCAGAAGCTGCTTGAACAGCTCGAGACGCGCCTGACCGACCTCGGGTTGTCAGGCAAGATCTACCGGCTCGGTCCGATGACCCGGGTGGCTGAAGTCGTGCGCGACGAAGTGCGCAAGAAGGCGACGACGATCGTCGTTGTCGGCGGCGACGGGCTAGTCACGCAGGTAGCGAGCTATCTTGCGGGAACATCGATCCCGCTCGGCATCATTCCGGCGGGCGAAGAGGGATTCTGCGCGTCCGCTCTCGGCATCACGCTGGAAAACGGCTGTCGGACGTTAGCGGCGCGGCGCATCGTCAGGCTCGATCTCGGCAAGCTCGACAATAACCGGATGTTCCTCTGCCAAGCCTCGATCGAGGCGGTCGATCCGGTGATGGCGCTTGACGGCGGCATTACGGCGAGCGCCAAGGGGCCGGTTACGATCCAGATCGTCAACGTGCTGGCCGATGATTACGGCTACCTCGGCGCGCCGGCGTCTCCGGAAGACAGCAAGCTCAACATTTACGTTTTGAAAACCGAGAATTCATTCTTGAAAAAAGCCGTCCATCAGACATCGCTCGCTTCGAAGGCGATCGAGCTCGAGAAGGGCGTGAAGCGGATCACGCTTGATAACGCCGTAACGGTCGAGCGGGTGAAGCGCATCGAAGTGATGCCGCAATCGATTTCGGTCATTGTCGGCAAAGAGCGGAAATTTTAAAAAAAACTACCCGCGAGCGGATAGTTGTAAAATTGGTTGTTGCTTTGGTTTATTGTTTAATTCTGGTAATGACCCCGCGTGCAACCGGTAGCGGATCCGCGAAGTTGAGGTCGGCTTTTTTGCTTTTGACCGACACGATGAACAGCGTTCCTTCCGGTATGCTGGCCGGGTCGATTGGGGGCGGCACTTCCGCGGCAGAGGCGACGTTAAAGTGCTTTTTCCAGAGTGTTTCGTCTTCGGGATTGTCCGATTGTTTGAAGGAAAAAAGTACGGCGCTCTGCAGAGTTTCTGCCGTAAAATGTTTGACCGTCCGGTCGGCGTGCATGCTTTTCATCTTTGTTTTTTTCTGATTGGTTTAATTTTTCGGTTTTGGTTGATAATCTTTAATGTTCTGTTTTTCTCTCCTCTTTTTTTGCCGTGGCAACGCCACTTGCTTCGTTTTCCCATGATAGGGTCCTCCTTTCTATTTTTTAGGGAACAACTTTCAGACAATAGCGCTTTTTGACCATTCAGTCAAGGGTAATTGAAAAAAATGGCGCTTCCTGCTATGCTAGGCTGACATTCCGTTATTATATATACGCACGCATATGCCATTAGTCCCAACCGTCATTGAAAAGTCCGGCCAGTACGAACGGGCCTATGATATCTATTCCCGCCTGCTCCGCGACCGGATCATCTTCCTCGGCGAGCCGATCAGCGACCATGTCGCCAACATCGTCATCGCCCAATTCCTCTTCCTCGATGCTGAAAGCAAGGACAAGGATATCAAGTTTTACATCAATTCTCCGGGCGGCTCGGTAACGGCCGGCTTGGCCATCTATGACACGATGCAGCATGTCAAAGCCAATGTCTCGACTATCTGCGTCGGGTTGGCCGCTTCGATGGCCGCGACCCTGTTGGCGGCCGGGGCCGAAGGCAAGCGTTTCGCCCTCCCGAATTCTGAAATCATGATCCATCAGGTGATGGGCGGTTTCGAAGGCCAGGCTTCGGATATCAAGATCCGCAGCGAGCATATCTTGCGCATCAAGGATAAGCTTAACAAGATCCTCTCGAAGCATACCGGCCAGCCGGTCGATGTCGTTGAGCACGATACGGACCGTGACCGGTTCATGACCCCGGAAGAAGCCAAGAAGTACGGGATCATCGACAAGATTATTACGAAGTAACGTCTTGACATGACAGCGATTCTGTTCTAGAATCTGGTTATTGTTATTAATTCATCAGCTATGACCGCAGCCAAGAAACAGGTGAAAAAGGCCGCCCTGACCGCCTCCACCAAGACTCTCGAGGAAGTGAAGGACGAACTCAAGCCGGGCATGACCGTCCGTATCTATCAGAAGATCAAGGAACTCAACCCGAAAGGCGAGGAGAAGGAACGTCTCCAGTACTTTGACGGCATGATCATCGCTCGCAAGCACGGCAAGGAAGCCGGTTCGACGATCACGGTCCGCAAGGTTACCGACGGCGTCGGAGTCGAAAAGATCTACCCGCTCAACCTGCCGACGATCACGAAGATCGAAATCCAGAAAGCCGCCCATGTCCGCCGCGCCAAGCTCTATTACCTCAAGGCCGGCTATAACAAGCGCCTGAAGGAAAAGAAGGTCGCGTAAGGAAAAATCTTTTTCGCCGCCCGTAATGCCTCGGTGTTGCGGGCGGAGTGCTGTTTCGGTACTATGACAATGTGCATAGCTCGCTTTCGAGCGCAGCTCTAGCGGATATGGTGAAATTGGTAGACACGCAAGCTTGAGGGGCTTGTGGGGGCAACCCTGTGAGAGTTCGAGTCTCTCTATCCGCACACGAATAGTTTTCGGGCGTATAGCTCAGCT
>CAYTLN010000030.1:0-3755 GCA_964438845.1 uncultured Gammaproteobacteria bacterium | reverse complement strand
TGGCGACATGGACATTCGCCGTATCGTCATTCTTGAAGCTGATCTTGCCTTTCTTGAGTTCGGCGATCGCGACGGCAGGGTTCGGAGTTACGGTCTCGTTCTTCGGCGACGGCATCAAGCCGCGGGTACCGAGGATCTTGGCGATCTGGGCGAGATTCTTCATCATGCCCGGTTCCGCGACCGCGACCTGGAAGTCAGTCTTTTCAGACTTCTTGATTTCCGCGATCAGGTCGTCTCCGCCGACGATATCGGCGCCGGCTGCCTTGGCGGCAGCTTCATTGGCCGGGGAAACGAAAGCGGCGATGCGGACAGTCTTGCCCGTTCCGTGCGGAAGGGTGATTGCGCCGCGGATCTGCTGGTCGCCCTTCTTCGTGTCGATGCCCAGGCGGACATGGACTTCGACGGAACTGTCGAACTTGGTCTTCGCGACCTGCTTGACGAACTCGATGGCCTCGGCGATCGAATACGCCTTGGTGCGGTCGAATGGCAATTCAACCTTTTTCTTAGAGGCTTTCTTCGGTTCAGCGGCTTTCGCTGCCTTGGCCGGAGCCTTCTTTTCTTTCACGTTCTTTTCTGCGGTCATATGATTCGTGGTGCGGACGCCCGTACAACGGACTCCCACAAATTAATAATGAATAAGTTAATTCTTCTTGACGTCGACACCCATCTGACGCGCGGTGCCGGCAATGATCTTGGCGGCGGCGTCGATGTCGCGGGCATTGAGGTCAGGCAGCTTGATCGCTGCGATTTCCTTCAATTGTTCTTCAGTGATCGAACCGACCTTGTCGGTCAGCGGCTTGCCTGAACCTTTCTCGATCTTAGCGTACTTCTTGATCAGTTCGGAAGCCGGAGGCGTCTTGGTGATAAAGGTGTAGCTGCGGTCGGCATAGACCGTGATTTCTACCGGAACGACGTCGCCCATCTTATCGCGAGTGGCTTCGTTGAACTTCTGGCAGAATTCGGCGATGTTGAGACCGTGCTGTCCGAGAGCCGGACCGACTGGCGGGGCAGGGTTGGCCTGGCCGCCGCGGATCTGCAGTTTGATGACTGTTAAAATCTTTTTAGCCATAGGATTAGTTTAAAATAATGGGTTGAAATGTATAAGGTAGAAGCAATAACTAAGGTTATACCCTTATACGTTTAACTGTTAAATCTTCTTTATCTGCAAGAAATCCAGTTCTACCGGGGTTTCGCGGCCGAACATCGAAAGCAGTACCTTGATCTTGCCCTTGCTTTCATCGACTTCGATGATCTTGCCTTCGAGGTTCTTGAACGGGCCGTCGACGATGCGGACAGGGGAGTCGACCGAGACGTCCATCTGGAATTTCGGCTCTTCGACGCCCATGCGCTTCTGCAGATCCTTCACTTCCTCTTCTGAAACCGGGGTCGGGATGTTTCCCGTACCGATGAAGCCGGTGACGTTCGGGGTGTTGCGGACGGCGTACCAGGAATCGTCAGTAACGATCATCTCGACAAGGATGTAGCCGGGAAAAATCTTTTCCTCGATCACTTTGCGCTTGCCGTTATGGATCTTGATCTTCTTCTCTTTCGGAATCAGGATGTTGAAGATCTTGTCGCCGAGGTCCATCGAATCGACACGCTGGCGCAAATTCTGCGCAACGTTCTCTTCGTAGCCGGAATAAGTGTGCAGTACGTACCAGCGGCGGCCTTGGTTTAATGTTTGTTTTGCCATAGCCTTTTAGCGGTTAATGAGTGCTTGAAAGCCGAGGTTGAAGATATAATCGAGCGCGCCAAGGAAGAGAGCGACAGCGACGCTGACACCCACGACAAGGAGCGTATAATTATAAGTTTCCTGGCGGGTAGGCCAGGTAACTTTCTTCATCTCCGCGATCGAAGCTTTTATGTAATTGATGAGTTTGTCCATAAGCTTTTTCCTGACATGGTCAGGAGGGTTTAAAAAACAGCCCGGGCGGGCTATTAGGATGATCTAATAGTACCAATTCGGTCCGCACATGTCAAGCTTCTGAAGGCTGGCGGTAATCCTCGGTATTTTAGTTTAATTTTAGCAAATATTAGTCATTTTTATTGACAGTCCGAACGAGGCGTACTATAAAGAAGCGTGGTCATTTAATAACAAGCGACAAAATAATAGGAAGGAAGGCGATATGACGCCCCGATATATCACTGCGGTTGCGCCTCTGCAATCCGGCTCGATCAGGCGCCGTGTCAGCGTGCCTGTCCTGCCGAGAACAATCGAAGATCAGTGGATGATCCAATTCGGAGTCCATTACAGCCACGAGCAAGAAGCTCAGGACCTGTGCAGGCGTTTGGAAGACGCAGCACGGAACTCTGGTCAGTCAGAGCAAAGAAATCTCCTGAGCGAGCTGCATTCATTGTACTTACCTGAAATCCAGGCTTGCCGCGGCGTTAATTTCTGGAACCAGAATGCGACGACCGCACTCCGTCCTGAATCTTCTGATATGCAGAAATTAAAAGATTTCATCTCTTCAAGAATAAGGGGCAGAGCGCTGGAAGCGATGTGCGGACTTGATACCTATATCCTGCCGTCTGCTTCCCGCGAAGTGGTTGCCGTGGATTATGCCGAAGAAGCGTTGCTTCGATATCCGTATCCTGAACAGCGCGAACGGATCCTTTTCGACATCGAACAATGGCCGCTCTCATTTTTTCCTCCGGAAAGCTTTGACGCCGTTGTCGTTACTGAAGGTTTTAGATTCTTGAATGAGCCGCGTCTTGTGTATTCTGAATTCAGAAGGATACTTAAACCGGGCGGCAAGCTCTATATAATAGAACATAGCCTCGGGAATTATATCTTGATCAGCCGGAAGAAGTATTTTTCGGTCGATGAATGTTTTGCGGCGCTGAAAACATCAGGCCTCAAGGACCAAGACTACACGCGGCATGAGATAGATGATTATTCGACGGTTATCGTAACAAGCTCTAAAAGATAAGAGATACAGTATCCCGGTCACTCCAGACCGGGATTTTATTATTTGGGAAAAGATACGAATGATAGTATAATAAAGCCGTACTCCTATGACACTTGCAGCTATCATTGCCGACTCCGGAAAGATCCTTGCCCAGTTCGTCTGGGAGGTTTTGTATTTTCCGATCTGGTGGTATACGAGAGGCTTTCTCAAATCGCTCATCTGGGCGAAGAATTTCTTGGCGGCCCGCCTCCGCAGCCTCGCCCTGCTCGTCTGGATCAAGAATCTGTTCACGCCGATGTTCGGGCAGAACGACTGGGTCGGCAAGCTCATCAGCTTTTTCATGCGTCTGGTGCAGATTGTCGCCCGCGCAATCGCGTTCATCTTCTGCATCGCCTATGCTGTCGCGGGAATAGCTCTCTGGCTGGCCGCGCCGCTCTACGTCGTCTACCAGGTCATTTTCCAGCTTACCGGCCGCTAACCGTATGCCCGAACCAATCTCTCCCAATAAACCGACCTTCAGTATCTGCCCGGTCTGCAACGGAACCGGCCGTTTGCGAACCTTATCGTGCACTAACTGCGACGGCATGGGCCTCGGTTCGTTATTCGAAGGCAGGTTCTATTATTTCAATCTGACACTGTCGCCGGCCGCTGTCCGTATCCGCGGCGCGAGGAAGCTCGCCGATAGGATCATCAATATCGCCGCTTCGGCTGTTGCCGGAATAGGCTTCGTATGTCTTGGCTGGTGGCTGTACGCCTACGGCCATATCGACGAAGCCGTAATCACGGTTAGCCGCACGGCTTTGCGCGAGCTCATGTTCTGGGAAGCGCGTCACGGATTGCTTTTCA
>CAYTLN010000029.1:0-3894 GCA_964438845.1 uncultured Gammaproteobacteria bacterium | reverse complement strand
CCGCATTACGGTTAATCATCTTTGCTTGAAGCATGATACCTGTCTGACCTGTAATCAGGCAGCCCGGCAGATTATTTCATCATATGGGAAGTAAGATAAACACCTTTATATTTGATTGCTTTGGAGTGATTTCAACCCCGGTACTTTATAAATGGTATAACAAGAATAGGCTCGAGCAGGGATATGTGGATGAAAAGTTACCAGAACTGTTCAAGAACTTTGATTTAGGAAAATTAAGCGAAGATGATGTAGTGGACTATTTCTTGCGGTATGAAGGGGTTCATTCTACGAAAGAAGAGATTAAAGCAGAAATAGATAGCTACGTGAATGTGGACATGATCCTTTCGAAAGCGATTCTTGCCTTGAAAAACCAAGGCTTCAGGACCATGTTGCTATCTAATGCTAACGCCGCATTTTTCGAGAGGAAGATATATGTCGATTATCCTGACTTTAAAAATCTTTTTGACCGTATAATTATTTCTTCGGAAGTCGGCATGACAAAGCCGGACAAAGAAATATACCAGTTCGCTTTGGAGGAGATTGGCTCGCTCCCGGGGGAGACGTTACTGGTCGATGACAGCCAAACGAACATTGACGGGGCAGCGAATATGGGAATGAATGGTTATTTGTATACTGATAGGGACTCATTTTTTGAGTATGTTAGATCAATCGGGATTAATCTCAACGAGTAATAGAAAATTTAAAAAGTAATAAACATTCAATAATCTGATCCAGGAGGAACTCATGGAACAACGCGATGACAATCAATCACAGAGCATCTTAAAGCCAGGTGCGGTCATCACTATAAAGGAGGTAGATTTCAATTCTCCTAAGGTCCAGGAAGATATCAGGAAGATCCAGGCCGAACAGGACAGGATCATCTCTCGAAAAAAGATCGATATCGCTGACATGAAGCGTATCGTGATCGATATCTGACTATAAAGGCTTTTACAGCTCCGTTTTCCCGGGGCTGTTTTTATTGCTAGAATAAAAAGGCTATCAACTATCATATATATATGAGCCAAAAGAACGCTTTGTTCGCAGTCATCATCGTCCTTATCGTCGGCGGCCTGACGTACTGGTACCTGACGTCCGAGCCGATGGCTAACCAGCAGCTCGAAACCGTCCCGACGGCGGATAGCGGCCGCGTGGCCGAACCGGAAACCCCGGCCGCAACCGACGGCAAGCTCAAAGTCGCCAACTTTTCCGGCAAGCTCGAGAAGACGGACGAGAGCTGCTTCGCGGACGGCGAATGCTTCGTCGTCATCGACGGCAAGCACATTACGACGACGATCGGCTGGAGCCGCGACACCGTCGGTTCGATCATCGGCGTCCCGAGCTTCGGCGATATGAAAGACCATATCGGCGAAGAATTCGAAGTCTATGCTCAGGACAAGGGCGACGGGACGTACACTCTTTACGGATCCGAAGGCTTCTACATCAAGAAAAAATAACCCCTATGGACAAGCTCTGGTTCAAGCGGAAGTCGTACGGGTGGGGCTGGGTGCCGGCAACCTGGCAGGGGTGGCTGGCAACGGCAGTATATATCGCCGGCCTGCTCTTCTTCAGCCTGTCGCTTGATGAGGATTCTACCTGGCGCGAGTTTTTCCTCTCATTCTTCCTTCCCGCGGCAATCCTGAGCGGAGCTTTTATCCGGCTCGCCTACAAGACCGGCGAGAAGCCGCGGTGGCAGTGGGGAGAAGATAAGAAATAATCTTTTCGGCGTATGGAACTATCTGAAAAAATCCGGCCGGAGCATACCGCCCTGCTCGTCATCGACATCCAGGTTGATTTTGCGTCTCCGGACGGAGTATTAGCTAAACGAGGACGCGATCTGTCGATGGTCGAGCCGATGCTAGAGAAATTGATTCCGACGATAGCGGCCGCCGAACGAGCCGGCGTGCCGGTCTTGTATACGCAGCAGATATATGACCGCTCAAAATTAAATGAGTTGCAGAAAGAGCAGTATGATCTCGACGGGAAAATGATTACTTGTGATATCGCTACTGACGGATACCAGCTGTATAAGCTCGACCCATCACCGGAACAGATATTTGTAAAATATGATTATAATGCCTTCTCGAATCCGAAGCTTGCGCAGGCATTAACCTCTCGCGGAATCAAGACGTTGGTCATTACGGGTATGGACACCTGTTACTGCGTCGAAACGGCGATCCGCAACGCCTTTGATCTCGGCTATAAAGTCGTCGTGCCCGAAGACCTTGTCGCCTGCAGCGCGAAGCATATCGATTTCCATAATCGCACGCTTGAACTGACAAGAAAGACATTCGGAACAGTGACGTCGTCTGAGGAATTAATAAATATGTGGGCTCCACTAGTATAATAGTTATTGTATGACCATCGATTCTGCCGCTCAGACCATTTGGGAGTATATGCTGATGCATCGGCCGCTTGAAAAAGCGGACGCTATTTTTGTCCTGGGCAGCTGGGATATAAGAGTGGCGGAATACGCCGTCCAGCTGTATCTCGACGGTTGGGCGCCGATCATGCTGTTTTCGGGATCAGGTTCCGTGCACCAGGAAGAAGAAGCCTGGCAGCATTTTTCCGGAAGCACCGAGGCGGAAGTATTTGCCGATATTGCCCGCAAGATGGATGTCCCCGAAGAAGCGATCATTATCGAGAACCAATCGCAGAACACGGGAGAGAATTATGAATTTTCCAAAAAGAAACTCGAAGAAAGAGGCGTATTCCTGCAACGGGTAATCGCCGTGCAGAAACCATTCATGGAGCGACGCACGTTCGCTACGGGGAAAATCTGGTGGCCGGAGGTCGATATCATCGTTACCTCGCCTCCGATCCCTTTTGAGAACTATGCAACGGCAGCCCATAATAAAGAGTATGTTATTAACAATCTGGTCGGCGATCTGCAGCGTATCGAGGATTATCCGAAGCGCGGCTGGCAGATCGAGCAGGATATTCCGGCCGATGTATGGGCAGCGTATGAGTTCCTTATTGACAAGGGGTATACTCAGCGTCTAATACAGTGGTAGAGCCTAATAAGAGAATAGTAACCATATGAAACGAGCAATCATCGTGCATCGTTGGTCCGGCGGACCGACTGACGACTGGCGGCCGTGGCTCACGTCAGAACTTGAGAGTCTTAGCTACCAAGTCGAAGTTCCCGAGATGCCGGATACCGACGAACCCGTAATCGAGAAATGGGTCAGCCATCTAGCTGACGTCGTCGGCACGCCTGATGCTGAAACATATTTTATCGGCCATAGCATCGGCTGCCAGGCGATCCTGCGCTATCTTGAAACGATCGAGCAGCCGATCGGCGGCGCGTTGTTCGTTGCCGGTTGGTTCAATCTTGAGAATCTCGAAGATGAAGAGACCGAAGCGATCGCTCGTCCCTGGATTGAGACGCCGATCAATAGTTCAAAAATCAAAACTGTCCTGCCGAAATCGACGCTCTTGATCTCCGACAACGATCCGTACGGAGCTTTCGAAGAGAATAAGGAAAAATTCAGCGAACTCGGTTCGACAATCGTCGTCTTGCATGACGCCGGACATATGACCGAAGATGACGGGTTTGTCGAGGCGCCGGATGTGCTCGAGCAATTCAAACTCATTGCCCAATAAGCCTATGATCAGGAAAAAGTATACGACCGTCGCCGCGTTCATCGCCGACTCTCCGAAGCCGGCGCAGGCCGTCTTGAAGAAGATCAGGGCGACGATCAGGAAAGCCGCTCCGAAAGCGACCGAAGGCATCAGCTACAATATCCCCGTCTTCAAGCAGGACGGGAAGTATCTCGTGTACATGGCCGGCTATGCCAAGCACGTCAGCATCTATCCGTTCACATCGGCGATGAAGCCGATCGAGAAAGAGCTTGCGCCGTACCGCTCAGGCAAAGGCACGCTCAAGTTCTACCT
>CAYTLN010000028.1:2487-4978 GCA_964438845.1 uncultured Gammaproteobacteria bacterium | reverse complement strand
GCTATCTTTTTTCTCGGTTTTATGCTAAGGTTGGGTAACTATCGATTTATCTAACGAATTGTAATGAATACATCAACCGGTTTTAACGGCCTCGGCATCGCGCCGAAGCTCCTCGACGTCCTCGCTAAGCTTAAGTTCAGCGAACCGACTCCGATCCAAAAGCAGTCGATCCCCCTCGGTATCGAAGGCAAAGACATCATCGGCATCGCCCAGACCGGCACCGGCAAGACGCTTGCCTTCGGCATCCCGATGCTCCAGCGGCTCGCCCGCGAAGGCGGCCAAGGCCTCATCATCGCTCCGACCCGCGAACTCGCCGTCCAGATCGACGAATCGCTCAAGAAGATCGGCGCCGGCTTCGGCTTGAAGACCGCCGTCCTGATCGGAGGCGAAGACTTCGGCAAACAGCTGCGCCGCCTGAAAGCCAAGCCGCATATCTTCATCGCGACACCGGGCCGCCTCAACGACCATCTTGAACGCCGCACGGTCAGCCTCAATCTCGTCCGCGTCGTCGCTCTCGACGAAGCCGACCGTATGCTCGACATGGGCTTCATGCCACAGATCAAGACCATTTTTGAAAAACTGCCGGAGAAGCGCCAGACGCTCCTCTTCTCCGCGACCATGCCGGCCAAGATCGTCAGCCTCGCCGCCAAATACATGCAGCTGCCGGTCCGCATCGAAGTCGCTCCTGCCGGCACGACAGCGAAAGACGTCAGCCAGGAAATCTTCTTCGTCGCGAAACCGAGCAAGCCTGACCTGCTCCTCTCGATCCTTGCCGAATACCGCGGCAGCGTCCTGGTCTTCATGCGCACGAAGCACGAAGCGAAAAAGATCGCCCGCATCCTCAAGCAAGCCGGACATTCTTCCGCCGAAATCCATTCGAACCGCTCCCTCGGCCAGCGCCGCGAAGCCCTTGAAGGTTTCAAACTCGGACGCTACCGCGTCCTCGTCGCGACAGACATCGCCGCCCGCGGCATCGACGTCACCGGCATCGAACTCGTCATCAACTTCGACCTGCCTGAAAATCCGGAAGATTACGTGCACCGTATCGGCCGCACCGGCCGCGCCGGCGCCGTCGGACACGCGATTTCCTTCGCGATGCCGAACCAGCGCGGCGATATCACTAATATCGAGCGCCTCATCAAGAAGACCTTGCCGTTGCGCGAATCAAAACATTCGATCCCGATAGCGGCCCTGACGCCGTCCCGCACGGTCCGTCCTCCCCGCCGCCGTTCACCGATGCCGACCCGCGGACGTTTTACCCGTTCCCATCGCGGCGGATTCAAACGCTAAACCTACTAAAAAACCTCTCCGGTCACTGACCGGGGAGGTTTTTGGTTTAGGAAGGTTGTTACGCAGGTAAGGCGGAGGCGTTCTTTACCTGGCTGGCTTCGTATTTCGTGATAACAGTATTCGCCTGCAAAATATCGGTCAATATACTTATCTGCTGTTTCGTCGCCATATTCGATTCTATACGGTCGAAACGCTTGTCGATGGCTAAGAATTTCTGATCTACTCGTTCCGAAAAAGCCATCATAGCGTCGCGTAATTCGAATACTGATTCTTGCAAAACCGAAACAGTAACAGATAAGCCGGAAACTGAATTCTGCAGAGCGGAAACAGTGGTCGACAATCCGAAAACTGCTTCAAGAACCGCTTGGCTTGTTTTTTCCTCATTCATACTGCGCTTATTTAATGAATAAAGGAGGGTTGTTGTAGTATATACTTTTATCCGGCTTGCTTCAAGACCGGTATTTCTTCGGAAAAACGCATTGAGTGCAGGTTATACGGCTCGATTCCCTCGATGCCCTCTTGGCGCTGAAGGATGATCAATCCGTTCGTTTCCATGAATAACTCCGAAAAGAATTCTCCTCCTTTTCCAAAGACGAAACATTCATTTCTTTCCGAAGTCGCTATGGAGCCGTACGTATCGAGCCCGTCATGCTGCTGATACGGATTCTTTTCTATCCGGCAGTCGCGCTTCTTAGTGCGGTTCGCAATGATTGACGCTATCTGTTGTTCAATACCCATTGACTCATTCCGCTTCCAAAGATAGAGACGGGTATCGCTGATCGAATTAACTAGGGCGCCGTCGGCGTCGATTAAGAACGAAAGGATAGGCGATCCCGAGGGTAACGGCGTCTCACAATGATTGCTTGCCAGCCGAATCGTTCCTGATTCTCCCGACTGAAGCGTCGCGACGATCGCATAATCCTGTTCCTGACAGCGGGGACTCTCGACCTGATCGATCGTCCGGATAGAAAAACGATACCAACCGATACCGATGGCTGCGACCGCCGCAATAAAAATCACGTGTTTTTTGAAAAATACCATAGAGTTAAAAGATTGAAGAAAGGAAACGTTTCGCCGAATCGATCGTTTTTCTCAAGAAAGAAGAGTGAGCGGGAGGAGCCGATACCGTACTCCCCTGTTTCCATACAAACGGATTTTCCGGAGCCGATGCAGTATGTACCGGCGTCGGACTGAGCCAGCC
>CAYTLN010000028.1:0-2387 GCA_964438845.1 uncultured Gammaproteobacteria bacterium | reverse complement strand
ATGCCGTACATCGCGGACATATACCGCTTAGCATATTCGACACAGCTATATTTTATCGACGGACTGCCGATACCGTTATAATACGCCGTAACGCCATTGAATTCACCCATCGCCTGGCCGATCTTCCAACCGCCAGCCGGTCGTTGCCGTACGACTGCCGCTGACAATCCGAGCGGATCGCTCCAATTGATCGGATTATTACGAGCGTAGGAATAACTGTTCATCTGCTGCGGATCAAACAGATATTCTCCGGATAATGTCCAGAATAGCGGATCCTGACTGATGAACTGACCGCGATGAGCATCATAGTACCGGGCGTTCAGATAATTCAATCCGCTCTCGCTGTCATACTCTTCACCGACATACTTCCTCTTAGCATCTATCAGTCGAGAGGCATCTGCCGAAAGCGGAACAAAGAACAAAAAGCTCGCCGAACAAATAATCGGGACACAAATAAACATACCCTCCTTTATTAGTTAGTAAGGGAGGGTATGAAGCAAAACCGACTGAAAACTAGGCCGCGCGGGACTTCAACGCCGTATACAGATTATATGTGCACAAAAGGAAGAAAGGCGTTATAAGAGCAGTAATCAACGCCGAAATGACTGCATAGAGAATCGGGCTCGTAAAAGACGAGACAACTGAGCTGATTATAGCAATCGCAATATAGACAATACCCACGACTAAGAACCGTCCGAACAGACCACCAAGATTGCCTTTTACGAGCGCCTTGCTCGCCTTCATGGAATCGATAGCACCCTTATTCTCATACATGATAAAGAAGCCAGCGAAGACGAACCACAACGCGAAGATGACGCCCGGAACAATAACCAAAATGAAACCGCCCAAAACAGCCAAGCCGGATAAGACGCTAGCCCAGAATAAGACGCCCACTTTTGTTTGACTCTTTGAAAAGAATCCCTGCCAGTCGCGCTGTTCAGTGCTATGCGCTGCCAATGTCATAGCGCCCTGAACCCACACTGATATATAAATACTGATGATTGCCATAACGATCGTCAAAGCGATCGCCCAGGCGGAATCGTCGAGATATAACTGAACAATCTGCATGACGAGCAACGCGACAGAAGCGACGAGGCTGATCATGAAGAAGAGCTGGAACCGGTCATTATACTGCTTCCATGAATCCGAGAACAGCTTGCCTACGGAAGGCAATAGAGAAGTTTTTGACATACGATAGGGTTAGTATGGTTTAAAATATTAAAAAGTTATTTCATTATAATCCTTCTTTGAGACAAAGTATATATTAAACAAATAAGCTATCGGCAGAATCCCTTACGGAAGACCTGTGAGAACAAGGCCGATCATTACTTAATACCCTAACCCACGTCAAAACTTTTGGGACCGAAGAACCACTGATGAGAGCTTATCGTCCCTTCATCTTTCACCTTACTTAATAACTTTATTAAATTCAAAGCTTGATTGCGATTAATATCCGCTAACGTAGATTCGTCTTTTGTAATCAAGAGCCATTCTAATCCTTTTAATATAGTTGGGATATCCTGAAAATCAATATTATAAATTTCACCACTATATTTTTTTTCTAGTTGCTCAAATACGTCATGTGAAAAACCTGTGTCTTTTTCTATGTCTCCCACATCCAGAGAATAACAATCTAATAACGCAGTTGAAATTGTATTAAATGTGAATTTATCTGTGTGAATCATATTTTTAATATCTCCTATCGGGAGATTCTGCCGGAGCGAAAATCCCACTTTAATATTCTATTTAGACTTTTATATTCTTTGGCCCTTGCAGGATCTCCTACCAGGAGATCCTATCAGTGCTAAGATTAAACCTACGAAGACCTTAATTCACTTGGTAATTCGGGTACAATGTCTTTAAAATCGATTTTAATAGCAAGCTCCTTTTCTAACTTATCAATTGCCTCGTGACGTTCAAAATCTTCATATCCCGTAACAGTCCAGGCTTCCCAATCAAGCTTTTTATCTATCCAATAGGTTACAAACAGAAGAAATTTCTTTTCCTCCAACGATAAATTATCTAAATTACCTAGGGATCTTTCTTTAAAATTATCCCACAACTTATAAAAATCTTTGTTACCCCTGTAAATAATTCCTATATCTTTATAGGAAAGTGGTCCTCCGATTTGCCCCAGAATAGAATCAATTATTTTTTTGTAGTTATCTTCTATCATATTATTACTTATTGAAAATTTTCTACTTGCCATCTTGCTCCTTTCTCGGGCCTAAATACAGTGCTCTGTCCAGGCATGCGAGTGTTAATAATAACTTGGGTATTTGTCCTTTCATCATAAAAACCCATTCTTCCACCGGAGGCATATTTCACATGCGTCGGGTTTTTGGCTGCGGCAGCATCTCTGCGCCAGCAGGATGCTGCCGTTCTCC
>CAYTLN010000027.1:0-6762 GCA_964438845.1 uncultured Gammaproteobacteria bacterium | reverse complement strand
GAAATCCTTGAGGCGATCAATGACCTCTCGACAAAAACCGATGCCCGCTTTACTCAATTCAGGGATGAGCTGATGGGTGAGATTGTTAGCTTGCGGTCTGAGATGAACGAGCGATTCACTCGTGTTGATGAACGATTAAGTTACCATGAAACCTGGCTTAAACGACTGGACCATAAGATCGAGGGCTGCGCTACGAAACAGCAGGTTTCGCGCCTGACGGCCGTACTGGAAGACAGGCAGGTTATTTCCAAGTATGACGCGGCGTATGTCAATTCACTGAGGTAGTTTACACCGATTTCTTGCTAATAGGCGTGAAGAATATCCGGTTTAACGGATATTCTTTTGTTTTGGGGCTAGTTTACAAAAACTTGCCAAGATGTATACTGGTGGATTACGCTTAGGACATATGACACAGCAACTAGTGAAAAAATTAATAGATTCAGGGTTGAGCGAAGCCGAGGCGCTTGTGTACGCCGCCCTTTTGCCGCGGCCCTCAATGACGATCCAGGAGGTTACGAATTACGTGGCGATTCCGCGTTCAACCGTGGTATTGGCACTTGAAAAATTGGTCCGCGTGGGCGTTATAGATGAGTATACCCAAGGGAAACGCCGGAATTTCGTGGTCCAATCGCCGGAATCTATCCAGCGGTATATCGATGAACAAGAAAAAGCGATCGAGGCTAAGAAAGCGAAGCTCGGCGATTTAATAACTAATATCCGTCAATTTCATTTTTTGGGATCGGCGACGGGAGCTAAGGTTGAGATACTAAAAGGAGAGAAAGGGTTTAAGGAAGCGTATCAACGGACGTTGAGCTTAAAGCGAGGCCAGGAAATCCTCAGACTGGGAGTGGAGGCAAGCAAGTTCGTTTTCTTGCCTGATTTTCTCAAGGAATATGTAGCGGAAAAGAATCGCCGTGGCATCCGTACTCGCTTGATCTTGCCTGATGATCCATTGGGTCGTGAAACTAAGAGGAATGACAAGAAAGACTCGCGTGAAACCAGGTATCTGGCAAAGAAATCATATAACCCGGACGTCCAGGTTATTATTTGGGGGGACACTGTCTCGCTGATGACCTGGGACGAATCATTCGAAACGATCGTCATAAATTCTCCTGCGGTTGTGGATATCTTCACTTCAGTGTTTGAGATGATGTGGAAACAGGCAAGTAAATAACATTATAAAATATTAAATTAATTACTAAAATTAAATAAAAAAAGATAAAATAATATATTAAAATGTTATTTTATTGACATCGGGTCCCGGCTAGCTTATACTTGTGATATATCAAACTGCTTCGTTATCTCAGTATTGCGCTAGTCAGGAGGGGGCTGCCAGTACTGAGATAATAAAGCGGTTTGGAATACCCCTCTTTATTCTTAAACGTACCATATGTTTTTCTCGCCTCGTTCCCATGGCCTGAATAACGTCTCTCTCACTGCACGGAAACTAACGGCTTGGCTGTTGGTTTTTTTGTTTGTAGTGACGCCGTTGCATGGCTTGTTAGCTGAGGAACTTGTTCCCGAAACAGTGCCTGTCGATCAGGAAGAAGTAACCGTACCAGCGGAAACCGCGCCTGAGGAGGGGCTTGCTCCTCCGGAAGAAGCGGTTGAGGGAGAGCCTGCCGAGACAGAAGAGATCGCTTCGGATGAGGAAGCTGATACCGAGAAACCGAAAGAGGAGTCGCAGGAACGTATGTCGCTGATCCAACCGAGCGCGGGCCTTCAATTCCAGATTCCCGCCCAGCCGAAAGCTCAGGTCGATGAATCGACCGGAGCGCTCACCTATAAGTATCCGATCGCATTGCCGGAAGGGCGAGCGGGCATGACTCCGGAATTATCTCTAACCTATAATTCTCGCAAAGCTGCCCGGCCAGATTCCATTACTGGTCTCGGTTGGGAAGTTTCTATCCCATATATCCAGCGCGAACCAGGAAAAGGAACACAGGATCTGTTTAATAAAGCATATTTTAGCTCTTCGCTTTCAGGGTCGCTTATCGCCACGACTGACACCAGTTCTTCGCAATATACTGTGTATCGACCGGAAACCGATGATGGAAGCTATTTTAAATATACATACAACAGCGATAACACCTGGACTGTCGCCGGCAAAGACGGACGGACTTATACGTTCGGCGGAACATCGGCCGCCCGCCAAGACAAGCCGGGAGATTCAAGCAAGGTATACAAATGGATGCTCTCGAAAGTTGCCGATACCCATGGCAATGAAATCCAGTATTCGTATATAAAGGACAATAACCAGATTTATCCGAGCCAGATATTGTATACCTATCACGCCTCCGCCGCCGCGCCCCATAGGGTAGATTTCTCGTATACGACTCCGACTGGTTTCGGATCGACGGTGTATAATGCTGGTTTTGCGGTAGCGACGTACAAGCTTCTGAATACGATTACCGTTACGACGACGATGGGAGCCGACACCGGGATCGATACATACACGCTTTCATACGCTGATGCTCAGTTCTTGAAGCAGAAGAACCTGACGTCTATCCAGAAGACCGTCAGCTTCCCGTCATTCGAGTATACGCAAGCCTTCAATGATACGACATCGTTTGCTTATTCCACTAAGACTCCGGGCTGGGAGCAGGGATCTCATTCTCTTGCTTCTGAATATACGCTTCAGCGTCCTGAGATAGTGGGCGGCACGTATACGGCTGATTTCGATAATAACGGTTACGCCGATATCCTTGTTTCGACGATCAGTGATGAGGTGCTTTACCAGAAATTTTTACTAAATAGCGGAAGTGCATTTACTGAATCAAGCAGTGCGTGGTCGCTTCCGAGCCACGAAGTCGGATTATTCGATGCCATCGTTGATGTGAATGGTGACCGCTTGCCCGATCTTCATCCTCGAGGCGGGGATTCGAGCTATGATGACGTCTATCTCAATACCGGATCGGGTTTTTCAATCGATACGTCTGACACCTGGAAAGTTGGTACATATGTCAGCGAAGCGGCGCTGTGCGGTCCGAATGTCGGCGATGCTAAGAGCAACCAAGCCAATACGTTCTTGTCCGATATAAACGGCGACGATAAGAACGATATCATCCATTTCGGCGGTACGAGCGATTTCCAGATATGGCTGAATAATGGGGACGGATACACTCAATCATATGATTATTCATTCACCCCTGCTTCCGGCGCCAGCTTCGATATCGATCCGATGTGCGGAGGCGGCTCTGTTACTGATTATCAGACATTGATTGACGTTAACGGCGACGGCCTGGCTGATTACGTGAATCAGCGGTATGGGACGTTTTTGAATACGGGCTCAGGCTTTGCATATAATGCTGCGTATAATCTTGATACTTCCGGCATTAGTCGCTCAGGTTTTGCTGATATCAACGGCGACGGATTAGTTGATTATATGTCATTCAAATATCATGGAAACTCTCCGTGTACTCGTGTTCACCTGAACACAGGAGCAGGTTTTACTATGGTAACGCCGAGCAACACGACCCAATGCGGTTACACGGCATTATGGAATCCGGATGCTCTTATGTATACGGACGCTAATACGGCTAAGCATGGAAGACTTATGGACGTCACTGCCGACGGTTATCCCGATATAATCGGAGCCCAGGCAACGAGCACTCCGGGTAAAGTCCGTTCGATCAATAACTCTAAAGATACGTGGACCACGAATGTCGATAGCAATTGGTCGCCGATTGTCAGCCCCGCGTATGGAGTATTCTTCGATATCAACAGTGATTCGATCATGGATTATATTACTCCGTACAGCGGCTGGAGCGGATCCTGGTCCTCACGAGTTTATATGGGCAAGGGATCGATTCCTAATCTGCTCAATCAGGTAACGACGCCGCTCGGCGCCCAGACAACAGTTTCGTATAAGACCGAAGCGACGAATCAGAGCGATTCGCAGCCCTCGCCGATATCGGTCGTAGACAAGATTACGATTCAGAATATCGGGCAGAATCAGCCTACAATGGTTTCGCGGTATAGCTACGCGGGCGGCGAGTATGTTACTGATACGGTCACTGGACAGAAAAAGTTTACCGGTTTCCATAAGGTGACGCGTGCGGAGTCAGGTGCTGATTTATCGACATTACGGACAACGGAGACATATTTCCATCAAGCGAACGGCTCTGATTCATCGACTAACGAGCCTACGGACGATAACCTCGCCTTGATCGGTCGGCCGTATTATTCGATAACTAAACATCCGACCGGAACTCCGAAGAAAGAATCCTGGAATACGTATGATACATACACGCTAGCGACGGATCCGGTGACCGACCAGATTTCCCAATTCGTCTTTCCCCTCGCGCAGGTGGGCAAGACGACCGATTCCGGAGGCTCGATAGGCACGGCCGAAGCGTATGCTTTCGATACGACGCTCGGCGAACAGACCGAAGTGGAAAGTCTCGGATTCGTGACGGTCGCTTCCGACGGGACATATTCCGATATCAGCGGCGACAGCCGGTATCAGATAACCGAGTATGTATCGAACGGTTCGGGCACGCTCGTGAAGCCGAAGCGCGAGGATATCCGGACGAGCGCCGGTTCAGGCGTCGTTTCCCGCACCGATTATTACTACGACAGCCAGTCGTACGGTTCGATGGGTTCATACGGCGATGTGACGAAAGAAACGTCGTGGATTTCCGGCAACGGTTCAGTTACCGGCGACGTGACGTATACGTATGACACGTACGGCAACGTCCTGACGGAAACGAATCCCCGCGGCGCGACAATGACGTATACGTATGATTCGACCAAGTCCCTTATGGCGAGTGCAACTAACCATCTTAATCACACCACAAGTTATGAGTATCTTGTCGGTCGGTTAAAGAAAATAACGGATCCGAACGGCCGGACGATCACATATACTTATTCGAGTAAGGGCTGGCCGTATAAGACAACGGAAAAGAATACCGGCGGCAATCGGATAAAGAAGCAATGGCTCGATAGCGGCGGTCCGGCTGATTGGCGCATCGAGAATGAGGAGCAGCTCGTTTCAGGAGTGTATGAACAATATTGGGAAGTATTTGATAACCTCGGTCGCTCTACCCGTCTTATTAAGCGTGAACGAAATCATACTACCAATAGTGGTAATAATGTTTATCTTAAAGAGTTCAGAGCGTATGACGCCCTCGGACGTCAGATAACGACAAGCGCAGCGTATGGAACATCAGACACGAATTATTACAATCTGATCACCACTTCCGTTCCTTCAAGCTTGGTGACGACGACATCGTTCGATGTCTTTGACCGTCCGCTTTCGGTCGTTAACTCGATCGGCACGACAAGCTTCGCGTATGCCGGCAATGAAACGACGGTAACCGATGCCAATGGCGTCGAAAAGGATACGCGTACCGACGCGTACGGCAACCTTATCGCGGTCGATGAGCATAATGACGGCGATATCTACACGACCGAATACGAATATGATACCCGCAATCTCCTGACCGGCATTACCGACGCCCTCGGCAACATCCGAAATTTCACCTATAACAATGCCGGCTGGGTGACCGAATCCGAAGACCTGCATGCGTCCGGCGATTCGACGTTCGGGACGTATGAGTATACGTATGACCTCGGCGGCAACCGCCTGACCGAAACCCAGCCGACGGGAACGGTCGTCACGCGCGCGTACGACATGCTTGACCGGCCGACATCGATTGACAGCTCTTCGACCGCGGCCACTGATTATACCTTTACCTATGATAGCTGCACGAACGGCAAGGGCCATGTCTGCGCGGTCAGCGGCACGTTGCCGAACAGCGTGACATTGAGCAAGACGTATGTCTACGGAATTTCCGGCGTACCGACGAGCGTCAGCCTGACGACCCTCGGTACGACGTACACGACCGCCTATCAGTATAATTATTCGGATGAAGTGAAGCAGGTCATTTATCCGAATACGACGAAGTATCGCGTTACGTACGGGGAATGGGCGCAGCCGGCCAATGTGTACATTACGCTGCCCGGCCAGTCCGAAGCGCTGTATGCTTCGTCGACGTACCACTTCAGCGAACAACCGGCGCAGGTGACAGTCACCAACGGTCCGACGACGACGTATACCTATGACGCCGCCAAGCTGTACCGCAAGACTAACGCCGTTTCGGTTATCGGCGGCACGACCGTCCAAAGCTTCGCGTACACGTATGACGGCGTCGGCAATATCCTGTCCGTCACCGAACCGAACGTTACCAAGACGTATTCCTATGACGATCTTAACCGTCTGATCGAAGCGGTCCATACGCCTTCAGGCGGCGGCCCGGCGACGACATTCGATTACGAATATAACGAAATCGGCAACATCCTGACGGCTAACGGCGATTCGTATACATACGCCGGTACCGGCACGACTAATCCGCACGCCGTAACGAGTGTCGGCGCCGATTCCTATACCTACGACGATAACGGCAATATCGCGACCGCTCCGAACCAATCATTCACGTTCAACTGGCAGAACCAGCCGGAAAGCATCGTCGTCGGCGGTACGACGAATATCACCGCCGCGTACGATGAGGGCGGGATGCGCTTCATCTATCAGACGCCGACCAATACGGAAGTCCAGGCGGCTGACAGTTATCTAGTCCGCAATGGCACGCCGGAAATAAGCATCGCCCTCGGCGGCATGCCGGTCGGCGTCATTTCTGGAGGCGCTCTCCATTCGACGATCGCCGACCATCTCGGCAGTCCGGTCAAGCAGGTCAATTCGAGCGGTACGGTTACCGAGGAAACCTCGTACGGGCCGTTCGGCGAGACATTGTCGCATTC
>CAYTLN010000026.1:0-6928 GCA_964438845.1 uncultured Gammaproteobacteria bacterium | reverse complement strand
GTACTAGTTCACTATCGATCTCAAGAAGTATTTAGCCTTGGGTCATAGTCGACCCTGTTTCCTACGGGATTTCACGAGTCCCGCACTACTTAAGAACTTGCCACCATAACGCACGAATTATTTTCGTTTACCGGGCTATCACCGTCTTCGGCAGAACTTTCCAGTTCGCTTCAACTAATAATACGCGCTGTTACCTTACCGCATTAGGTAGTAAGCATGACAGTCTTGCAACACCACTTAGACATATGGACCTAATTCCTTCAGTATGCGTTATCTCACCGAAGTGAAAAAATACATACGTGGTCTAGATGGTTTGGGCTGGTCCCCGTTCGCTCGCCACTACTAAGGGAATCGCGATCTCTTATCAGCACCGGCGAGACGTCGCCAATCCTGATAAAAGATCAAATTGTTTTCTTTTCCTCCGGCTACTAAGATGTTTCAGTTCACCGGGTAATCCTCTCACTGGCTTATGTGTTCGGCCAGCGGACATCCTGTCTTCAACAGGATAGGTTCCCCCATTCGGAAATCCTCGGGTCAAAGGTTGCTTGCCACCTTACCGAGGCTTATCGCAGGCTGCTACGTCCTTCATCGTCTTCTTGAGTCAAGGCATCCACCATACACCCTTATGTGATTTTCCCACACTTTTGCTTTCAAAAGCGTGGATCTTGTTTGACTCTGTAAATTACATTTATGTTCAATATCGCGATATTCAGTTGGGAATGTTCGTCCCATTCTGCGGGATTGACGGACCGCTTTGACGGGCCAGCAACCGGGCACAAGGAGAAATATATTCAAGGGACTAAAAAAACCGCTGTCAGCGGCTTCAACGGCGCAAGAAAAAGCGGAGCGTTTAGCCACTAATGGTTGTTATGTAAGAAGTCTGATACTTCATAGTCGTACGTACCATTATACAGGAGGAATAGAATGTGTCAAGCCCCAAACTGCGGATAAGCTGGGGATGGAGAGTGGAAGGATAAGTATTGCCCGGATATTGACATAATATTACAGATATGGTATAATAATATAATGCAATATTAACAATTTATTTCAATACAACGGAGGAAAAACCTTGAAAAAATTAACTGTTTTACGGACGCTTTTTGCTTTATTTTGCTTTGCATTTCTGGTTGGTTGTGATAACCCCCTCAGTACCGACTCGAAGAGCCATGAAACAAACGACGATTGGACCGCCTTATCTCCCTGGGGTAAGAGCATATTCATAGACTCTTATACGGGATATTCGGTAGGCAGAACTATCAGCAAGACGGTTGATGCCGGTGAAACCTGGTCCCAGATATACACGGATCCCGACCCGGATTTCACGTTCTATGACATCACGTTTCGGGGAAGCCTCGGCTTTGCCATAGGCACCGCCCATAATCTCCCACCGTCACCGCTTCTTGAATCAAGGGTATTCAAAACTACCGACGGAGGAAATTCATGGACAGTCTGCCATATAGATTCGTCTGGCGGATACAGTTTCGGCTGTGTCTATATGAACAGTCTCACTGAGATATATATTGGAATCAGAGGAGACCTTTTCGGCAGCGGAACAAAAATACTCCGTTCAACCGACGAAGGTAAAAGCTGGAGTATTTCCCTTGCAAATCAAAATAGTTCCGAAGGCATTTACGGGATATTATCCGTAAATAATTCAGTCCATGTAGTAAGCAGCCTGCATTCGTACCGCCTCGCGGGGAATCAATGGCAGCTTCTGCCAGATATCATCAATCCGCATGGCAATCCCCATATTATCAGTCAAGGAACCGACGGCACTATGCTGTATATCGCCGGAGGAGATTGGTCATCAAGCAGCAGGAAGATGCTCGCCTGCTTCAATGGATCAGGATGGAACATCAACACCGATTTGGATTTTGGGAAATTATTTTGCGTCGGCTTCCAAAACCCCAGTACTGGTTATTGTGCCGGAATCTTCAATAATGCAGGCACTATATACGCCACTACTGACGGAGGAGTCAGCTGGGAAAAGATGCGCACCATGCAAAACGATGCCCCTAATCAAATCATTACGACTCAAAAATATATTTATTTCATCGGTAACTTCAGTACCCTAAGGTACCGAGTTCATTAAACAATCGCTCGTTTAGTTTCTTAAAAGCTTCGATAATCATCGAAGCTTTTTTATTACGCTCCCAGCTGAATACTGTCTATCTCGAAAAATACTTTGAAAAATCCTCGTCTTCGTCCTTGCTGCCGGCGGCCGATTTCTTCTTCGGAGCAGCCTTAGCGGCTTTATTTTCCTCAAGCGTAGCGCTGCCTTCGACTTCTTCCGGATCAAGGATATCTTCGTCCTGCGGTTCGCCGGCTTCTTCGAACAGTTCCGGCAACGGCTCCTTATTCTCTTCTTCAGCTTCCTCTTCTTCGCCGTCTTCGCCGGAGCTATCCGCGTCATCAGCCTCCTCATCCTCATCTTCGGTTTCTTCATCGCCGCCGAGATAACTTTCCGGCGCGACTGCGGTCGCCTGGTCATGCAGGCGCGTCCCGGCGACGCCATCATCAAGCATCGCTTCATACTGTTCCTTCGTCACCATGATCTCGCGCGGCTTGGCGCCGTTGCTCGGTCCGATGATGCCGGCTTCTTCAAGTAAATCGAGCAAGCGGGCCGCCCGGGCATATCCGACCGCGAGGCGCCGCTGCAGGTATGAGGCTGACGCCTTGCCGGAGTTGATGATCAATTCTTTCGCTTCTTCGAAGAGCTCGTCATCGTCATCCGATCCGCCATCGATGCCGACGCCGGCGACGCCGCGGACCTTCTGGCGCTCGACGATCTCGGTAACGTAATTCGGCTCGCCGCTCTTTTCCTTGATATAGGAAACGATGCGCTTGATTTCCTGGTCGGTGATCAACGCGCCCTGGATGCGCTTCGGTTTCGTCAGGGCGACGCTCGAGAAGAGCATGTCGCCGCGGCCCAATAGCTTTTCGGCGCCGAGGGAATCGAGGATCGTGCGGGAGTCGATGCCGGAAGTAACCGAGAAGGCGATGCGGGCCGGCATGTTGGCCTTGATCGTACCGGTGATGACGTTGACGGACGGACGCTGGGTGGCGAGGACGAGGTGGATGCCGACGGCGCGGGCCATCTGCGCGAGGCGGACGATGCCGGTTTCCATGTCCTTGGCGGCGACGACCATCAGGTCGGCCAATTCGTCGATGATGAAGACGATGTACGGCATCTTTTCCTTGGCGCTCTGGTTATAGCTGTCGATGTCGCGCTTATGGACTTTGGAAAGGGTCTCGAAGCGCCTGTCCATTTCGTTCAAGCACCACTTCAGGGCGTTGATCGTCTTCGAGACTTCGGTAATGACCGGCGTCAATAAATGCGGCAAGCCGTTATAAATCGTCAATTCGACGCGCTTCGGATCAACCATGATGAACTTGAGGTCGTCGGGGTTGTTCTGGTAGAGCAGGCTGACGATCAGGGCGTTAAGCATGACCGACTTGCCCGAACCGGTGGCGCCGGCGACGAGCAGGTGCGGCATCTTCGAGATCGAATCGAGCCAGACTTTGCCCGCGACGTCCTTGCCGAGGGCGATCATCAGGTTGTTCTTGCGCTGCTTGAAATCGCCGGAATCAAGGACTTCGCGCAGAGTGACGGTCGCGACCGTCCGGTTCGGCACTTCGATGCCGACGAGGGATTTCCCCGGGATCGGCGCTTCGATGCGGACCGGATGGGCGGCCAGGGCCATGGACAAGTCATTGTTGAGCCCGGTGATGCGCGAAAGCTTGATGCCTTCGTCCGGCTTGAGCGTGTACTGAGTGACGGTCGGGCCGACGGAAACTTCTCCCATCTCAACCGGGATGCCGAACTTCTCGAGCGTCGACTGGATGATCTCGACATTGCCCTTAATGTCTCCGGAGGTCGGCTTCGAGGTGCGGTTATTCAAGAGGTCGAGCGGCAAGTCGATCTTGATATGGGTCTGGCGGATACCCGGCTCAGCCGGAGCTGCCGACGAGCGGCGCGGACGCGAATCTTTCAAGCTATGGACGCTGAAGGTATCATCAACCTCGCCTTCGATCGCGCTGTCGGCGGCATCGGCGATTTCCGGATCTTCTTCCGGTTCTTCTTCAGGCTCTTCCTCGCCCCGTTCGCGGTAGCGGCGGAAGAGGAAGGTGAACGGATGCGCGATGAGCCGAGCCGGCCAGCTGCCCTTAGCGAATAGCGTCGACAGGCTCCAGTTGAACATGAGCATCAACCCGATGACGAACAGCGCCATCGTGACGATCATGCCCGGCCAGAAGCCGATGATCTTCGACAGGATGACCGCGAGGGACCAGCCGAGATGGCCGCCGCCGGAACCGGCTTCGAGAGCCATGTCCCATTCTTCCTGGTCGACGAAGAGCTGGAGCAGTCCCTGGAAGGACCAGAGGAAGATGAACATGCCGACGTAATTCAAGCCGCGGACGTCGTACTTCTCCTTATTATATAAAAGCCAGCCGGCGAGGATGAGTAGGAGCGGGATAAGCCATTTGCCCCAGCCCGCGAGCCATTCCATCGCCCGGACAAGGTACGGACCGACGCCGCCGCCGAGATCGAAGAGGCTGAAGAAGCAGATAACGCCGAAGGCCAGCAATAAAACCACCCAGATGCTTCGTTTGACATCCGGGTTGATATTGAGGCGGGGAATCGAGATATAATCGAGAGGATTCTTAGCTTTTTTTCGTCGTCCCATACTGATACCGCCAGTATAGCAAAGAAGAACCAATAAAAAAACCCGCCTTGTTGTGCAAGACGGGCATACATATCAAACCTTCGTAGACTTATTCTTCTTTTCTCCTCTCACGCTTTTCCTGCAATGCAACTTCGATCACCTCTTCCTCCGTAGTTTCAGGGATCATATGAGGAAGGATAAGATTACGCACCGCAAGCGATTCCGTAATAAATGATATCCGCAACATCTTATTGATATTGGGGCTTTCTGTTTCCTGAGGAGTGTTTCCTAAGAATAGGTTCTGCATACAACCTCCTTATTAAAATTACATTTTTTGAAGTTTCTATTACTAAATTAGCTATTTTTTGAACAAAAAGTCAATAGCTATACCGTTCTTTATTAAAAAATGCTATACTTAGGGCATAAAGGTCGATTGTGTATACTTTATTGTAACAAACGATCCTTATGAAAAATTTACATGTCATTGCTTTCGTCCTGCTTGTCATCGGCGGCCTTAACTGGCTGTTGATCGGCCTGTTCAACTGGGGCGTCGGCAACATCCTCGGATCGACTCTCTCGACCATCGTCTACATCTTGGTCGGTCTGTCTGCCGTGTATGAAATCGCGACACACAAGCAGCACTGCCGCGAGTGCACCAAGGCGTAAGTCGGGACGAATCCCCTCGGCATATGCCAAAAAACACCCGGTCTATGACCGGGTGTTTTTATATTGCTAGCACATTGTCTGAACCACTGATAAGGCTGATAAGATGATAAACACTGATACAGGGAAGCGGGCCCGCGGAGCGAAAGATAATCTTCAATTAGTATATGACGGGCATGCGAGCCGACCCTGGGTCCCTGCTTTCGCAGGGATGACACTTAGTAGTATTTCAAATTCGCTTCGACGAAATCCCACACCCGCTTAGCGACGTTCTGCGGCTTGCCTTCGACCGGATCGTGATGGAGGTTGATGAACGGCAGGCCGTTGCATTCGATGATGCCCCACTTCTGCCCATGCGGCGATCCGGCAATATCCTCGATGATGAAATCGAAGCCGATCATCGGGTCTCCGACGGCCGCGGCCGCTTCTTCCAATATCCGTTTCGTTTCCGGATGCGTCTCTTCGGTAATTTCAAAGCTATGGCCGCCGTAGGAAACGCCGATCTTCTCCGTCAGGTCGATCGTCTCGCCCACGGGCAGGACGTCGTCGAGCGTCCGGCCGGTGCGGCTAAGGAACTCGGGCGTGTACTCGGTAATGATGAAGTCATGTATCAGGTCGCTGCGGTTCTGGTTCTTGATTGCAATCAGCTCGCGAATCGTATGTTCGCCGTCGCCGGTCACCCGCGGCGGATGCCCGCCTAAGACGCCGGCCAATTTCCCGTCGATGAGCGTGCCGCGGTAGACGCTGCCGATCAGATGTTCTTCCATGATCACCCAGTGGCAGAGCTGCTTCGCGAGACGGAAGGCTTTTTCGAGCTGCTCTTCCGTATGGATATGGGTCGTCGTGTGCCGGCCGCGCGAACCGAGGCGCGGCTTGATGATGACCGGCTTCTCGAGCTGGCGGAAGAGCTTGAGCAGCGGCCGGTAGCGGGAAAAATAACCGCCCCGCGGCATCGGCATGCCGGCGGCTTCGAGCCGGCGGCGCAGCGCGCCCTTATCGTCCATCCACCATTCGGCCGAGCCCGGATAGCCTTCCGGACGCGGCAGGCCGGAGAATGTCAGGCGCTTGCCCTTGATCGTCGCGCGGTACTGGTCGTTGTCGCGGCCGAGCACGACCGCGCGTTCCATCATGATCCCGCGCCGGTCGGCTTCTTCCCAGAGGAATTTCGCCCGGTCGTTGGTCCGGTCGCTCGGAGCGCTGTGATAGGCGATCAGGCCGAGGCGTTCGGCCAGGCGGCCGATCGGACGGCCGAGGGCTTCGAAGGGGGCGAGGATAGCGCCGGCGATCGGACCGTTCATGAAACGGCGAGACACGGGCGCGAGCACGACGGTCATGGTTTCATTGAACCAGGTCAGTCGATGGGGCACCGGATTGTTGCCGCAATAGAGGCATTTCTGTTCAGCCATAGATGGCCTTCATTATACAATACTTTCCCCCGGCAAAACCATTGACGGACAAGGACTTTCCTGATATTGTTTTTCTCGTAGGCCGAGCGCCTACTTATATTACATATACCGCCCGGAGCGGTAGTTCAGTTGGTTAGAACGCTGCCCTGTCACGGCAGAGGTCGCGGGTTCGAGTCCCGTCCGCTCCGCACT
>CAYTLN010000025.1:0-8305 GCA_964438845.1 uncultured Gammaproteobacteria bacterium | reverse complement strand
TTTGCTATACTTGAATCATGGAAATGAAGGAGAATTTCAACATCCCCATCAAAGAGGAAACAGTTAAAAAGCCCGGCGATTCAATTCGCAAGGAAGATTTTGCGTTTTCAGCTCAGGACATCATCAAGGAATTAGAGTCAAAGGACATTAAGTACATCGGTACCGGTACTTCAGACTTCCAAGCTCAACCTTTGATTTTTGACGAAAATGGCAAACCAAAAGTCATGTCTGATTGGGAAATGCTGATTGTTAATGCTCAGAATCAAGAGGGGAAGCACATCCATACTGAAAGCCACCTGAGCGACTTGCCTAAGTTCTTGGAAAAGTCGGAAAGTTATATTAAGCGTTCGCAGGAAACAAACATGAATATGTTTCGTTTTTCGCTCGACTTTGGACGGCTCTGTCCCAGTGCCGGAGAGTTCGATGAAAAGATGATGGGCGATTATGTTAAGGCTCTGGCGCTCGTAAAAGCGCATGGACAAGAACCGATGCTCGCGATGTACCATTGGCCCATGCCAAAGTACTTGCTGAAGATGAACGAGAAGTCGGGAAAGATTGAAGCCGGCGGCTGGGAGCATCCGGATGTTGCTGAACATTTTAATTTTTATGTAAAAAGCGTATTAGCTTATTTGAGTAATGATGACAAAGTCAGGACGGCGCTTAACCAGCAGGGCTTTAGTAAAGACGATCAGGATAAATTTCTGTCCGAAGGTTTAGTGCGGCATTTTCTGTCCATCAACGAGCCGAGTACCTTCATGACCGACAGTTATATGGTCGGTGTCTTCCCACCCTTTAAGAAAGGAAAGTTTTCGTTGATTAAAGAAGTTACCGAAAAACTTATCAACTCGCATGACTTTATTTACAGCGAGCTCAAGAGTGGAAAATATAAGACGAGTGAGGAAGAAGCTCAGGTAGGTGTCGCACATAACTGGACATATTTTGACGGTCTGCTTAGTAAGCACCTGCAGAACATGAACGAGGATCTGATGAAGAAGTTTGAACGCGATGGAAACCATTCGGACTTTATCGGTTTGCAATATTATTTGCGAGCAACCGTTCCGTCCTTATATCCGCCGATGCCTTTAAGCCGTTTGCCTAAACCGTTTAATAAGCTGCAGCAGTACCGCGAACCGAGAGAAGCTCATTACAGCGACCATCCGGATTTCGGCGATATTTATCCGGAAGGCATTTACCATCATCTTGTGCGTATTAACGAAATGTATCCGAAGAAAGAAATCTTTGTTACTGAATTTGGTTTTTCAGACAAGAAGGATTTGCGCCGACCGTACTGGATATTGGAAACGCTTCGCTATGTGCTTGAAGCGAAAAAGTCCGGAGTCCCGATTAGAGGTATGCTGCTTTGGTCCTTGGTCAATAATTTCGAATGGGATCGGGGCATGGAACAAAAAATTGGACTCTTTGAGGAAAAAGATTTGGACAAGCCTTTGAAGTCATCGGAAGGGGAAGGTGTTCAGGGATGGGAGGCTTGGCAGTCTGTTGCAGCCGCGGTTGCCCAGCCGAGCGAAGAGAATATTCAGGCTCTGCAAAAAACCTATGAAAAAGCTAAGCAACAGTTTTCAAAATTGACCGGGACACTTTTATAGCTTTTAGTATTAGGATTGACAGGAGCATGCCAGTGGTGGTATGTTTTTTTATCACATTAAAAACTAACGCTTCATACTATATAACCAAACGAAAGGGCTTATCATGAAAAGAATTCTGATTTCAGTTACAAACAAAGATGGCATTGAACAGTTCGAAAGACTTATTAAACTCAACGGCTGGGAAATTATTTCAACGGGAGGTACGGCGACCAAACTCAAAGAGTTCGGCATCCCGTATATTCCGATTGAGGATATTACCGGCATACCTGAAATGATGGATGGCAGAGTAAAGACTCTGAGTCACAAGGTATTCGGGGGCATTTTAGCTGAGCGTTCAAAGGAGAGCCATTTGCAGGCAGTTGCCAAGCAAGGTATGCATTTAATTGATATTGTGGCGGTTAACTTATATGATTTTGCAGCCGAGCAAAACATAGAAAGAATCGATATCGGCGGTCCATCATTGATACGCGCGGCGGCTAAGAATTATCAGGATTGCTGTCCCATAGTTGACCCCGCCGATTATGACAATATTATCGGGGAAATAGAAACGAACGGAGGCATCTATCTCGGAACCCGGCAAGCTATGGCTCAAAAGGTTTTTGAGCATACGGCTGAGTATGATAAGGCAATAGCCATGTGGATGGCAGGGAGAAACCTTGATAAAAAAGGTTTTGGTGTCTTAGATTAAAAGATCAGAAGCAGTATTGTATTGTAGCCGCTGGACCTAGTTCAGCGGCTGATTTTTTTATCCACATTCTAGCTCGCTCAGAGGCTTATTTCGTGGTATAATATAAGCTTAATATACCTATTTCAATGTCCGCTTCCAAACTATTAAATCGGTCGCGGCGGTCTTTTAGTTCAAGGCCGGAAATTATTCCGGTAAGAATTTCCCGCTCCCTGTTCGCTTCTAAGAAAATCCGCCTTGTTGCCGGAGGTCTTGTTTTATTGCTCGCAATTATTTATCCATTTTTACAAATCAAGAAAACCGAAGCTCAAGCCTCATCTCTCTTTTCAAGCTCATGTACTGGAGGTTGGGAAAATACTCAAGAAGCAGTCGGAGTTCCTAATGTGCTGGAAGGTGCTATAGAGAAATATAGTGACCTTAATTCAGCGTCAATTTCTAATGCCAGCGGGCAAATATCCTGCGGAGGATTTAAGGGAGATGTGCCGCAAGACCTAAGTCCTGAAAAAATCGTACTTAAATTTTCTTGGACTAACCAATCAAGTTCCGTTATTGACATAGAGCCGTCTATAGACCAGGGGCCATTTATTATTGAGGGAGAGACGAGTCCGGAACCAAACGTTGGAGCAGAACCGGAGGAACTTATAACAGAACCGGAACCCGAACCAGTCTCAGGGCCGGAACAGGAAACACAGCCTGCCCAGGAGACACCTAGCGAAGCACCTCCTGCAAATGAATCTTCTTTTTTACATAATGTATTTTTTTCGTCAGTTCATGCTCAAGAGAACGATCCTTTCGCGCGACCGGTAATTCCCGCCGGAGCCGTTCTTGAAGTTCGCTATACGCTTGATGATACGTCATGGCATACGCTTGGGTTTGTAACGGACGTACATAATGGTGTTAGTTTTGAGATACCGGCTGATATGTTTAGTACCATGGCAGATTTACAAGGCTTACAGGTTGCTCTTAATGCTCTGCCTACTCTTGATAGCACCCCAAGAATTTATCTTGATGCGATGTGGTTAGAGGTAGCATATCAAGGATCAGCTGAGGAGCTTAGCGAAGAAGAAATCAGTAATCTACCAAGAATTCGAATTGGTAATATTTTTAAACCTACCACGGAAGATTTCCAGGCTGACGAAGATCCTACCTTTGAAGTTAATGTTAATGCGCTAGAGGGGGTGGTTCCGACTATTACTACTGAGATACCAAAAGTAGAATCGGTTATTCCGGAATCATCACCGGAGCCGATACTCGAGACAGAGCCGGGGTCTGACGCAGAGACAGAGCCCGCAGCGGATTTAATACCTGAGCCTGAACCTGAGCCCGCACCCTTAGAGGGAGTGCTGCCACCGACATCTAAGTTATGGCAAGACGCACGCTACGCCGCCAGGGAGTTTAAAGAAACTATTTCCGCTTTTGGCGGATTTTGGTTTAAAAAAACTATTCTGACCGCCTTTGCTCAGGAAGGATCTGATTCTTCCTCTGGGTCTGCTTCTGCTTCTGATTCTTCCTCTGACTCATCCTCTCAGAGCGCGGAATCGGCGCCTGCTGAAAGCTCTGCTGAGATCAGTGCTCCGACGACTTCTACCGAAAGCTCTGCCGAAATTCCTGGCCCAACTTCAGAGGAAAGTAATTCGGAGCCGCTTTCACCAAGCCCGCTAGAGGCTCCCATTGACGGAATCATATCGGCGCCTACTGACAATACTGTTCTCACATTCGCTTCGACATCGCAGCTTGAGGTTATCAAGTCTGAAATCTTTGGTCCGGAAGGGGAAAAAGCTGAAATTCAGCCTATCGTTGAAGAAATAAACGGAGCCATAAGTATTAGCTTGCCTACACCAACCGATAATTTCTTGCCGGGTAAATATACAATGGAAATAGAAATCCTAAAGGGTAGGATTGTTTTTGTTTCCAGCCAAGATTTTACCTGGGGAGTTTTAGCCATCAACACCAATAAGTCGATCTACGAACCGGGCGAGTCAGCCTATCTGCAGATGGGGGTTTTAGATAATACGGGAAACACAGTTTGCGACGCAATGCTTCGCTTAACAATTAGAAAAGACAGCTCTCAGGATCTTACTAGACTTTCTACTACCGACAAAACAATCGAATACAGTAACTCATGCGGAGCAAACAACGTTACTGATGACCCGGACTATTTTGCTCATTATACAGTTGCAGAAGCGGGTATTTACAACATGATCTTGAGGCGGATTGATCCCAACACAGGCCGCACTATTTATGAAATAACCGATTCCTTTGAGGTTAAAGCGTCCGTGCCCTTTGAAGTCGAGAGAATCGGCGCGACCAGAATCAATCCGTTCCTGTCAAAATATGTCATGACCTTTAAGATAAAGGCGCACGAAGATTTTAGTGGCGATATTATTGAGACCGTTCCAAGCACATTTGATATAACAGAGTCAGACGGTGCGCGAGAAAAAGAAAAAGATGGAAAGAAATATATTATCTGGAAGAAAAATTTAAGAGCGGGAGAAGCAATCGAGTTACAGTATGAGTATCAAGGTGAGAAGATTTCTCCTCAAGTGTATTTATTAGGACCGTTGGGATTTTCTAACTCCCAAAATTGGTTTGAGAAATTAATAGGGATTAATGATGAATTGATTTTCCAAGAAGCTCGGCAGTGGCAGATTGCTTCTGACTCGCTGTCCGCTACCTGGACCGGCGCGGTTGACGGTAGCTGGTTAAACGGTGGAAACTGGTCGGGCGGAACACCGCCAAACGCCGGTGATAACTTGATTTTCCCGAACGGCGCATCAAACCTTTCAAACACTAACGACTTTCCGCAAAATACCATTTTCAATTCCATTACCTTATCGGGCAGTGGCTATACCTTGGCGGGTAACGATATTGTGCTGGGTCCTGGACTTGCCGGTATAACTGATAGCGTTTCATCGGGCGGAAACACGATTAGTTTGAATATTCGTCTTGATACGACCGTTATTGCCTATAGAAATATTTTTGTAACTAACAGCGGTGAAACGTTGACAATCAGCGGCAAGATTGGAGGAGCGGGTGGATTCAATAAAGAAGGATTGGGGAAACTTGTTCTTTCCGGGGCGAATACCTACTCAGGAGTCACTAACCTTAACGTCGGTGTGCTCAACGTCCAGCATAGTACAGGTCTTGGGACTATCGTTGCTGGAACAACGGTTGTCGGGAACGCGGCTTTAGAATTAGAAAATAATATTTCGATTGGTTACGAAGCACTGACTCTGAGAGGTTTTGGTGTTTCCGGCGCCGGAGCACTTCGTAATATCAGCGGTAATAATAGTTATGCCGGACTTATCACTCAAGTAGCTGGTGGTGCAGAAATTGCCTCTGACGCAGATACACTTTCTTTGATTGGCGGTATCGCTGGCGCTTTCCCCTTGGCTTTGGATGGGTCCGGTAATATTACTTTTGATAAAGCACCGCTGGCTATTGCCGCTGGAACAGTAACAAAAAATGGCGCAGGAACAGTGCTCTATAATTTCCCAAATACCTATACGGGAGCGACCATTATAAATGAAGGGACTCTATTATACGGAGTTGATAACGCGATTCTTTCAAGCGCCATTACTATGGCCGGAGGAACGCTTGATATCGCGACTTATTCCGACATGGTCGGAGCAGTGACACTCGGGCTAGTCGGTACTGCGACAAATCCGACAATCACCGGATCAACAGGAGTTTTAACTAGTTCCGGATATACGGTCTATAGCGGAACGATTAGCGCCATTATCGCGGGTGACGCCGTTGCACTGACAAAAAACTCACCAGGAACAGTAATTTTAACGCGTCCAAATTTATTTACCGGTGCGGTTGCGGTGAGCGCCGGAATTCTTGAGATTCAAGATAGCATGTCATTGGGCCTTATCGATGGTGTTACGACCGTGACCGCTGGTGCAACCTTGCAGATAAACGGCAGCGGTTTATCAATTCCTGAATATATTACTTTTGCCGGAACCGGAATGCTGTATACGGGCGCGATTCGTAATCGTGGTGGAAATAATGCATTGACCGGTGTGTTGACCTTGTCAGCTGCTGGAATGATCATGTCTGACACAACAAGAACTTTGACTATTGATGGTAAGGGCATTTCGGCTGCGGCCCTTGCACTTACTATTGGCGGAGCTGGGAATGTTACAACAACTGCTTCAGCGCCTATTTGGGGGACAACGGCAGCTCTAACAAAAAATGACAGCGGAACCTTAACGCTCGGCGGTTATAATAACTTTACCGGTGCAACAACTATTAACGACGGAACGGTCGTAGTGAGCGGATCAGGAACAATTCCAGCATCAGCTGTTACGATTAACTCCGGCGCAACATTAACCGTTGATAACAGTACGACTGATTTATTGAATCGTCTTTCTTCGTCAACGTTTACGATGAACGGCGGTAATTTTAATTATATTGGCAGTGCTTCTTCTGAGTCCTCTGAGTCCGCAGGGGCACTGACGCTCTCAACGGGTCACAATATTATTACGGTTACTCCTGGTACCGGAGGTCCTACTACTTTAACATTCGCATCTTTAACGCGCACAGCTGGAGCAACAGTATTGTTTAGAGGAACAAATTTTGGTGCAACGCCGGCCGCCAATGTCTCTACTATAATGTTTACAACTATCGGAAGTAACTTAATCGGCGGCGGCGGTCTTCCTGGCAGTACAAATATCAGTGTTATCAGAGGTGGATTTGGCGATAACTCGCTTTCCGGAACTGGTACTGATATGGTTACCTATAATAGTGGTAATACTAATGGTTTGAGACTTTTAAATGGCGCCGGTTTTAGTGGTGAGTATTCAAGTTCATTAGTTTCTAATGCCAATGTTAAGTTAACTGCTGACACTGCCGCCTCAACTGTGTCAATTAACTCTTTAATTTTAAATGGCTATAGCATTACCAATCCGGGTTCCGCTGCTGTTCTAACCATGGCATCGGCTACTTTGAGCGGTAATCTCTTGATTGATAGTGCAAATAACATTGCCGGTGCTAACACGACGATAGGCATTACAACCAATGAGTTACAAATTTTAGCGAGCGCTAATTCTACGATCTCGGCAATTATCGGGACAGCCGTTGCCGGATCCATGACCCTGAGTGGAACCGGAAATGTTACTTTAAGCACTGCTGCCGCCTATACTGGTTTAACTTCTGTAAATAACGCGACCCTTACTTACGGCGCAAGTAACGTTATTTCTACGGGCGGCGTAACGGTCAATAACGGAACTTTTGATATTGCCGGTAATAGCGATACAGTTGGTGCGGTTACGTTGCAGCGAGGAACGATTACCGGAGGAGCAGGGGCTTTAACCGGAAGTTCGTATAGCTTGAGAAGTGGAACAATCAGCGCGATTCTCGCGGGTTCAGGTACTCTTACCCGTGTTGCAACGAACGTCGCGGCTGATGCCGTTGTAACGCTGACTCGAGATAATACCTATAGTGGTGCAACAACAATCACGAGTGGAATATTGCGGCTTGGTGCCGCCGGCGGAGCAACCAACACGCCACTCGGCACGAGCGTCGGCACAACAACGGTCGCTACTATTGGTGCGCTTGATTTAAATGGGTTCACAATGATTAGCGCCGAAGCAATAAATACGCTTAGCGGTTTAGGCTTTGGTCCGGGCGCCAGCGTTGCTAATGGTAATAGCAACATGGGAGCGTTAATGAATACTAATGCCTCTCCGGCAACTTTCAACGGAACAATCACGCTCGGTGCAGCTGCAAGAATCAACGCTGATGCCGGAGCATTGACACTTGGCGGAAATATCTCCGGTGCAACGCTCGGCCTTACTATCGGCGGATTTAGCGATTCGACTTTTTCCGGAGTTATCGGTACGACTTCGGGAACTGTAACCAAGGACGGATTTGGAACAGTGACTCTTTCGGGAAATAATTCCTACACTGGCGCGACGACTATCAGCGTTGGAAAAATCAAACTTGGATCGGCCGGGTCCGGTAGCAATACTCCATTAGGCACAACCGGTGCCGCAACAACGGTAACTGCTGG
>CAYTLN010000024.1:0-9043 GCA_964438845.1 uncultured Gammaproteobacteria bacterium | reverse complement strand
TTGCTACATTTGGTTATCAGCAGGATCTTTAATAGGGATTCTGCTTTTTTATTCCGCCCCGGCAGAATCTCCTTTGGGATTCTGCCGTTTTCATTTTGACCCGAACACCTCAACTAGCACTGGAAAATAACTATAAGCGTTACGCTCGATCACCCAATATATCCCTATCCCCGACTAATATGCGGGGAGAGAACGCTACCCTAACCGAAGAGCGAGACAGTATTGATGAGTAAAAATAAAAGGCTGGATTTCTCCAACCTTTTTTCAACATACGTTTTCGCTGGAATAACGGTACTTAAAAAAAGCCACATCTTTTATTTCGATATCGGAATGACCTCTTTCTTATCAGCCGCTTTCCATTCGATAAAGATCGCCAGACAGCAAAACAGCGCTCCGGCTCCATAGGCTAGAAAATCACTGACGTCAAAGCTGCCATGCGGAGCATCAAAATATTGAGACAGTTCGAAGAACGAATGCGAGCCGAATGAAATCAATACAGCTTGTAGCTGAAACCTGAGTGACAGGCTTTCTCTAACAAACCATACCGCATACCGAATAAGGCCGAACATTGCGGGAACAGAAATGATATCATTGAATTTCCCGTGCCAGATAAAGCGATCAAGATCGGTACGGCCTAGCATATGCAAAGAAAAGCTCATTCCAGCCATAACTACTACCGCACATATTAGTATCTGAACGGCTACATGTAGGTATTTCAAAGGACCCCCCTCTTTTTATTTTCTAACACTGTACCACTGACAGTTCAGATGTCAAATCAATGTTATTTCGACAGCATTTCCTGCTTAGCGGCTGACAGCCGGTCAAGAGAATGTGCCGTACTTGGCAATCTTCTCAGTAAACACCGCCCAAACCGCGAGAAATGCGGTAGCGCTTTATTTGTTATCCCCCCACGGGTATACTTAAGGCATACCGATTAATTATTAACCAAGCTTATGAAAGAAATGATTCCCGGCACTCAGGCTGAATACAATTCCGCCGAGAACGGGGCGGAAACAATCCGGAGCGGCCACTTTGAATACGAGAAGAATGTTTTGGAAGAAGAATCCTTAGCCAACGTCAAACCCGTGCTTGATGCCCTTGCTCCGTATCTGGATCATGGCGTCTTCGTAACGTTCGGAGAAGGCGCGGCCCATAACCCGGGGCTCTGTTCGATGATGCTTCCGAAGTTCAAGGATCCCGGACACCAGGATCGCGTCTGGATCAATCGGAATTTTTGGGACCGAAGCAAGATTACCGAATATCTCATCCATGAATTAGGGCACTCTTTCCAATACCAATTAGAAGCTGCCGCGGAAAAGAATAAGCTTGCTCTCTTTCCTCCAGACGGGGACATCACGACTGAATATTTCAAGGAGTACGAGATCGGAGAATTGCAGGCGGACATCTTCACAGGCTACATACTCAATCCGGAACTGATGGAGAAAGAACTTGATGAGCCCGTGGCGCTCGCCTCTCTCGAAGCTACGAAAAAGCTACTCGCTGGCGCCGACTTCACCGGGCTGCGCGAAACGATCAAGCGAAACGATGAGGACTACAAGGCCCTCGCCGAGAAACGCTATCACGAAGGCGGAGAAAAGCCGGCGTGGCTCGAGGAAGGATACAAGGATATCCCGATCTATGAGCGGGCGCTCGATGCGGATGTGAACGCGGACTATAAGCGCCATGTCGCCGATTTAGAGAAACGCTTTGCCTAGAAGAAACCTCGCGGCTCAAGATCAACTGCAAATGCTAATCTGCACATAGCTTCCTTATCATATGCCTACCCAACATGAAATCCGCAGCGGCGTTCCCGACGATCTGACCCGTGACCCGCGCCAACCCCGTTCGGACATGGAACAACTCCGTGCCCTCGCCGCCGAAGGCGTCCTTGAAGCTTTTCCCGAACTGGAGATAATTCCTGAATCTGACCGTCTCGTTATCGAGGGCGGCTGCGGGCATCAGCTCTTCGGGCGGTACGTGGCCGAGAAGATACGAAGCGGGTATATCGGCTTCGACATTGACGCAGAGCAGCTTGCGGCGCAGACTCCGGATATCGTCACGGGCGATGTGTTGGAACCCTGGGATGCAATCGCGCGTACCGGCCCGCAGGCAGCCGCCGCTCCTTTTGAACAGGGTCGGAAAGCGACGATCAGCCTGCTGCCCTATGTAGCCAACTGGCTTACGCCGCAGCAGCTGTCAACAGCTTTAGCCCGTATGGTCGAGGCCGCCTACTTTTCCATCCTCTGTTTCGCCCCTATCGACTCGGATTCGAAGTACGCTCACGTAGTTAAGAAATCGGAAGAAACGGAATGGGGCTGCATCGCGGACTTCAAGATCCATCTCTGGGGATACGAAGACAAGGCCACCGGGAAGCTCGGTACCGATATCGTAATCCGGGACATGCATATGTACCGCACCGAATGGATCAAGCAGCAACTCATCGCTGCCGGCGCTTCGATCAGATCGGAGTTCAGGCATAACGGCCAATGCTGTATCTATACGGATAACAAAAGCTTGAGGAAATAAGAAGGACAACCATTCGCTCCATTCTGTAATTACATAAAAAAAACCGGGCCTAAGCTCGGTTTTATAAACACCATCGTAAGCAGGTTATTTGCTCTGCGCGCCGGCAACATTTAATCGTATCTTGAGCAAGTTCATCATCTGGCCTAACGTCAATGTATCATCTTTTTCACGAGCGGTCGTAAGAATATACTCGAGGTCTGCTTTTTTGACCGGGAGGTTTCCCGGAAAAGAGCACACTTTTTCTTTACTGGTTTTATAAATGATCTTGCTTATGTTCTTATGAGACCTTGTCCACTCCTTCCAAGCCTGCCTTGACTTGAGCGCTAATTCATAAAATTTCGTTTTTATCTCCCTCCACTGCGAGCTACTGTGAAATTTTACTGAGAGGGCGTAGGCGATTATTTCCATATCCCGCGGTGACAGATTCCTCTCACCGTGAAAAGTCTGGTTTAGCGAAGCTCTAAAGCTCCAAACCGGTACATATGAATATGGCGATACCTTCTGCTTGTTCACGATTTTGATCAAATCGTTTTGGCCGGTGAAAAGCGGCGCTTCTTCATTTAAAGGATTAGAGGAAAACAAAAAGTTTTCGAGATTCACTAATTCCTTTGGTGGTTTGCTGTTCATGTAAAAAGAGCTCCTCTCTCTATGTACATTATGTTCATTTTGTTTTAATACCCGATTTTCGCACACAACATCTCCGCTGTCAAGCATATCATCCGCCCGCCCCAGTATTATTCTTTAAAAAAATAACCACCCCAAGATATCAAACGGATATCGGGGTGGCCTGCTGCTTTTTCGTCGCCTTTCGTTTGATTGCGATCGTTATGAAACAGAACAATGAACCGGCGGCATAGGCGAGAAAATCGCTGCTATCGTAATAGCCCTCGGAAGGATCGATATATTGATATATCTCGACAGATAAAGCCCAAGCAACTGCGCCTGTCGCAACGCCTACTTCGAACCCTTCAAGCGGTTCGTCGCCTGTAGTCATTATAATGAACCGAACGAAACCGAAAATTACTGGACAAACGATAAAATCGTGGAATTTGCCCGGCCAAATAAGCAGATCGAGATTCGCATACCCCTGTATGCTCAACGAAACGCTTATCCCGAATACGACGATGAACATGAATAATACTATCTGAGCGGCTATATGTAAGTATTTCAAAGGACCCCCTTTTTTTATTTCCTAACACTGTACCACTAACTGCTCAGGTGTCAAATCAATGTTGCCCTGACAGCATCCATCCTCAGACGATTGCTATCGCCTAAAGACCTCATCGCCCGGCAATCAGAAAACTGAAGGTGGCTTGACAAAAACAGATTATTCCGTCAAATTGCTCTATCGCAGTTATTTTAGAAACCAAACAAAATATCAATGAATATAAAAATAGAAACCAACCTTCGGACAGAAAAAGGGAGACAGCACTTGGCCGAAAGCAAGAAAAGAGCGCTGGAATATGTTGAAAACAACAAATTAATAGACGCCTGGTCGTCCTTCGTATCTGACCTGAACAAGAACGAAGAGCTGCGATCTCACCCCGCTCTCCAGCTCGGCATCATGCTGATGGCTTCCGGAGGACTCAGCACCAACGATGAGATGAAAAAATTTATTGAAGATTTCGAATGACGTTCGCGATCATTCGTTGCCGACGGCAGGATTTCTCTTGGAGGTCCTGCTTTTTTATTCATACGAACAGGTGTATACTCAAACATAATAACTTTTTCCGCTTACCCTCATGCACGAACTCATCGGTTGGCTCGGCGCCTTTCTCTTCGCAATCTGCGCCGTCCCGCAAGTAATCAAGACCTGGAAAACGAAAAAAGCCGACGACCTGTCCTGGCTCTTTCTGTTTTTTTGGCTGGCCGGCGAAATCCTGATGTTCGCCTATATCGTGATCGACGATATCGCCCTGAATATCAGCCACTACCCGCTCTACATGAACTACGCTTTCAATATAGTGATGGTCGTGTACCTCCTGTTCGCGAAGCGGAAATATTAATATGATCTTGGGTGTAAAAAAACCCGAACATTGTTCGGGCTTTTTGAAAGCTTATTTCAGAAGGATCATTTTCTTTACCTCAGCGAAATCATCTATTTCAATTCTGTAAAAGTATATTCCGCTTGATAACTTGTTCCCCGAAAATTCAATTGAATGATTGCCGGCACTTTGGTTATCGTCGATCAAGACTTTAACTTCTTTTCCTGACACATCATAGACAGAGATCTTCACCTTACCGTACTCCGGTAAAGAAAAGTCGATCTTTGTCGTCGGGTTAAAAGGGTTGGGATAGTTCTGCCCAAGCCAATAGCCTTTCGGAAGAGATGCGTTATTCTCTATCGACGTTAGGTCATCAGAACAGAGTATTGTCCCATTGTCACCGGCCACGAATACCCGTGAGTTTACGATACAGCTCCGATGGAGCGCGTTGGCAGTTCCTGATACGGAAACCTCCCAGCTGGCGCCTTCATCGCTACTAGCGCGTATTATCCCGTCATTGCCAAAGGCACGGAGCACCTCTCCGCACTGAGAAAGGCTGTTGAACTGTACCGAGGGCAACGAATATATCAGCTGCCAACTCCTTCCTCCATTCTCGGTTTTCAAGATATCGCCTCCGCCGCAGCTGAAGCCTATCTCTCGCGTACTGAAAAGGATATCTTTCAGGTGGACGGATGAAGGCATCGTTTCCATCAGCCATTGCTCTCCTCCATCCACGGTTGAGTACATCATACCCTCTGAGCCGCAGGCAAAAGCGGTATCAGAGTTGAAAGCCGCTATCCTTTCAATGCTGCGATAATCGGAGTATTGAGCAACCCACTGGTCAATCGCCCCGTGATACTTAAAGATGCTTCCGCCTCCGCAGAGGAATACGTCTTCTCCGGCAACGTTTACATCGCACCAATAGCCGGTTGCGGGGAGGTTGCCGACACCCCTCCAGGAAGCGCCGCTGTTCGATGTTTTCAGCAACGTAAAGCTGCCCGCAACATACCCCCTATCGCCTTCAAGCATGACGGCTTTCAACGGTTGGCCATTTCCGGATCCGACAGAATCCCAATGGATGCCGCCGTCTGTTGTCCGGAGAATAATATCCTCTCCGCAAGCAAAGCCAGTCAGGCTGTTAATGAATTCGATATCGTAAAGATGCTTCTCTGTGTTGCTATTCAGAATGGTCCACCCTTGCGCGTGGATCGATACGGCACTCGCAACAAATAATGCGATTGCACTGATGAAACTAACGCTGATTTTTAACATGTTTTCTCCTTTTGATATAAATGTACGGATCAATTTTTTTTGAACTATGACGTAAATACTGATGATTTGTCAAGAGTGCGTGGCTCCGAGAGGCATTCGTACCGCGCGGCTGGCTTATACGCTATCCTTTTTCGCCGCCGTATCTTTCGGCCGCTATTCCCGAGGCCTTTACTCAAGCCCCCATATATGCTATAGTGCTCCTAACCATATGCCGTATCGGCTGCCAGTCGAAGGAGGGGCATGGGACGACCGTTCACAGATCGCCGGAGTTTTAAGCGCTATTAATTACACTGTCTTTGGCAGTGTTTTTTGCATATGAGCATGTACGAAGAGGATGATGACCTCCCCCCGAAGGAGCGGCGGGCGGAGATATTCCTCACCATCGCCATCCTCGTGATCGCCGGCCTGATCGCCTGGCTCTATATCTATCTGAGCTGACAACCGACGCCGATCCAGGAAATAAAAAAGGCAACCGAGGGTTGCCTTATACAAGATGGAAACTGAGCGCTTTATCTGAAAGCGAGCGCGCCTTTCAACGTCGATAATTTCTTGAAGACCTTTCCGCAGGCATCGGAGAAATTCTTGTTCAGCGGTCCGTCGCCGGCAAGGAGGATTTTTACCGTCCGAGGACGCAGGTCCGCCAACAGATAGCGATGCTTATGATTAGTATCGCCGCAGCCGTCGACCTTTCGTGCGACGATTCTTTGCGTCAATACCATATTGAGGCTGAGCCGGTGCCTCAAATCTCCATTGCTCCTGCAAGCCTCCGTAAGCATCTCTTCCGCCTTCTGGATCTCTTCTTTACGGGCAAGACGCCATTGCTTTTCCAAACTTTTCTCCGTGAGGGAAAGCTTGGGTGTTTGTTTTGTTCGTGCCATTATGCTCCTTGGAATGATTTTGGAAAAAACTGCATTATGGCCCAACCTTAGCGCCTCGGGTGAGCGATTGTCAAGGACAATTATCATAAATAACCCTACTCTATATCAATCATCAATAATAATATATTGACAAACGATAAATCTGTATGCTAGCCTGACCTTGCTACTCTTAACTAGGCTTGTATGAAACTAATATCCACGCTCTTCTTGCGCATTGTGATCATAGTCTTTAGCGCCGGCATACTCGCGCTCTGCATTTTCGCCCTGCCGTCCCTTTACACCGGGGGGTCGCAGGAATTCCCGACCGCCTCGCGCTCCCTGGTTGCCATTATGATAATTCTCTACGCGACGCTCATTCCATATGCGATCGCGGTCCGGCAGACATTCAAATTGCTCAAAGCCATCGACCAGAAACATGCCTTTTCAGACGGCTGCGTCGAGGCGCTGCGCAACATAAAATATTGCGCGATCGCTATCACCGTCCTTTACGTCACTGCCGTCCCCTTACTGATCCCGATAGCGGATGCCGACGATGCTCCGGGATTAATCCTCATGGGCATGACCATTGCCGCCGCTCCTTTGGTTGTCGCCGTGTTGAGCGCCATCCTCGAGCGCCTGCTGCATGACGCGATAACATTCAAAACCGAAAATGATCTTACCGTCTAACCGTATGTCAATTATCATCAATCTCGACGTGATGCTTGCCCGACGCAAGATGAGCGTCACGAAACTGGCGGAGAAAGTCGGCATCACGATGGCAAACCTTTCCATCCTCAAGAACGCGAAGGCTCGGGCTATCCGCTTCTCGACGCTTGAAGCGATCTGCAAAGCGCTCGACTGCCAGCCGGGGGATATACTGGAATACAAGAAATAAGGATAGGAACGAGGCCGAGCAGAGCTCGGCCTTTTTCTTTCCTCGCTTCAAAACGACTATGTTATAATGAGGGCTATGCGTATTACAAAATTCCTCGCCATTCTAACGTTGCTTATCGGCTCCGTTTGCCTCGCTCAACCCTCCGATGCGACTGACGTATTCAACCGTAATCTCGGCTATGGCTCGCGAGGCGAGGATGTCCGCGAACTCCAGCGGTTCCTCAATACCCATGGCTTCAGCTTGGCGGCTTCAGGATACGGTTCTGCCGGCCATGAAACGGCATTCTTCGGTCCGCTGACCCGCGCCAGCCTCATCCGTTTCCAAACAGCGAAACGGATCATCCCGATAACCGGCGTCCTCGGTCCGCGTACGCGGACGGCCATCAATGCGCTGCTGGCCCCGGCGCCGACCTTTCCTATCGGCGGGACAGTAACCGGTAACGGCGGAATCATCACCCTGCGCCTTAATAATCTTGAAGAACAGACAGTTTCGCTCGCCGGCACGAGTTCATTCACCTTTCCGACACGGCTAGCGTCCGGCACCTCATATGTCGTCCTTATTACCGAGGACGGAGCGGGGCAGGCCTGCGCGATCAGCAATAATATCGGTACGGTCGCTGCCCGCGATATTGCCGATATCACTATCAGCTGCCAACCGACAGCGCCTGCCCCGACGGCACCGCGCGTCCGCAGCATCGGACGGGCGCCCAGCCGGGAACCGTCGTTCACCTGCGGCAATGTCTTTACGGACCAACGCGACTCGCAGTCGTATGACACGACCCGCATCGGCGACCAATGCTGGATGGCGGAGAATCTCAACTACGGCACTCGCGTCGACGGCAGCGCGAACCAAGCTGATGCTGACGGCGAGATAATTGAAAAATACTGCTATGGCGATGATCCGGACCTCTGCCTGACTGGCGGCGGACTCTACCAGTGGCATACGGCCCTGGCTCTTCCGCAGGCCTGCGACAACCATCTCGCCACCGAGCCCTGCATCGTCTCCACTCCGTCCCAGGGCATCTGCCCGGACGGCTGGCATCTGCCGACATTTGAAGAATTGAAAACAGCGGCGCGGACTTCCGATCCGGAATGCGATCTTAACTGCGACAGCGGCCTCTGCAGCTGCATCACGGCCGGTCTCAAGATGAAAGCTGATCCCGAACATCTGCCTATCGCTTGGGACGGCACGGATATATACCGATTCGCCCTTCTTCCTTCCGGCATACGCCAGACTGACGGCTCGTTCGCCCGCTACGGCGTCAGCACGAATCTCTGGTCGGCTACCCCTTTGGGCGGCAACGCGACGCTTTCCTGGTTCACGAGTTTCTTCGGTACCGGAAACCCGTATGACGTCCCGCCCGACGGCATGTACGGCGGCCTGAACTCCAGAACCTACGGCTACTCGGTCCGCTGCATTAAGCATTAAGGAGATCTTCCGGGCATTATCGCCTCATTCGCTTCCTTTCGCCTCCCGTGCTACTCTATCTACACATGCGACATAATTAA
>CAYTLN010000023.1:0-9401 GCA_964438845.1 uncultured Gammaproteobacteria bacterium | reverse complement strand
GGTTAGAGCGCTGGCCTACTTGGCAGAGGTCGCGGGTTCGAACCCCGTCTTCCCCACTAGAGTTCATATAGATTGTATATGGACTCTTTTTTATTTGATTTTTCCACAAGCTAGTGCCATACTGGGGGCAGTTATACGTATATAAACGATATGTCCGGACACTCAAAATGGGCGACGACTAAGCGAGCAAAAGCCGTCGTCGACGCCAAGCGCGGCGCTGCCTTCACTAAGATTTCAAACCTGATTTCGATTGCCGCTCGTAAGGGCGGTGATCCATCGATGAATTTTGCTTTAGCCCAGGCCATCGATCGAGCCCGTAGCGTTAATATGCCTAAGGATAATATAGAACGGGCAATAAAGCGCGGTACGGGCGAGGACGGCGGCGCGGCGCTTGAGGAGCTGGTATATGAAGGCTTCGGTCCCGCTCAGAGCCAGTTCATTATCAAGGTCGTAACCGACAGCCGTAATCGAGCGGCAGCAAGTATCCGTCATGCCTTTACCAAGCACGGCGGCAGCTTGGGAGCGGTCCTTTGGAACTTCGATCAAAAAGGTGTTCTGTTGATCACCGAAGAGAATTGGCTGGCCTCAAACCTCCCGTGGGAGGATTTTGTGCTTGAAGCGATCGATGCCGGAGTCGATGACATCGTCCATGAAGACGAGGGGGTCATCCTCTACACTGCTCCTGAGGCTTTCATACAGGTGAAGAAGTGGCTCGAGGCAAAGAAATTGCCGACCGAATCGGCTGATATCGAATATGTCGCCAAAGAGAAAGTCGCGCTGTCTGATGAAGACAAGGAAAAGGTAGAAGCCTTCATGGAAGCGCTCGAGGCTGATGATGACGTGAACGATTATTTTACGAACATCGCCTAACTCCGATCCGCTTATGAATAAGATCATCATTGGTTTCGATCCCGGATTGGCCGATACCGGTTTCGGCGTGATCGAAGACACGGGAAACGGACGGTTCGTCTGCCGCGATTACGGTTCGATCAAGACGCCGGCGAAAACGGAATTAGGCACCCGGCTTGAAACCATTTACACCGAAATTACCGCTCTGCTGAAAAAATATTCTCCGACCGTTATCGGTATCGAACAATTATTTTTCTCGCGTAACGTTTCTACCGCCTTGATCGTCGGACAAGCCCGCGGCATCGTCGTCCTTGCGGCCGCGCAGGCCGGTATTCCAGTCGTGGAGTTCACGCCGAACCAAGTGAAGCAAGCCGTGTCTGCCTACGGCGCTGCCGGCAAAGCGCAGGTGCAGAAGATGGTAAAGATGATTTTGAATCTGAAAGAGATCCCGAAGCCGGATGATGCGGCGGATGCATTAGCGATTGCGATCTGCGCGAGCAGCCAGAGATGCGAGTAAGGTGGTACGCACGGCTCGATGGCCCGTGTTTTATTTTATTCCTGTACACAAATTGTATACAAAACCATTGACTTTAGCCAAAAAATCTGCTATACTGGCTATATCATCAATTTCTCATGCGGTTCAAAAATAAATCGTATCAGAAAAAAATATCCGTCTTGCTCAGGGGGCGCGGAATACAAAAATAAAATGGACGCTCAAAGCACGATCGACAATTTCGGATGGAAGTCTTTCAATCTCTTGAAGAAGAAAGCAATGGAACAGGAGCTCAGCTGGTCTGGGCTCGTTGTAAGCATGTCCATTGCTTTTTTCATTGTCGCCGGTTGCGCATTCATCATGAATAATATTCATCAGTCGCTTGAAGAGGCGAAGATGAGCCCGATTCCTGTCGAAGATGTGCACCTGGGATATGTCGCTCGCGCCGTTCTCGGCATCAAGGAAACACAGGCGGCTGTTCCGGACTATCAGGCCAAGGCTATCAAGTGGGTTGATAGTCTTAATCTCTATCAGGGGCAGGAATACAAGCAGACGGTCACGATAAAGAACACCGGTTCGAAAGTGTGGAAGGCGTCGGAGGTGACGTTCGAGACCGGTCCGGCGTGGCATGCTTTTTCAAAAGTCTGGTCGGATAGCTGGGTTAAGAAATATCAACCGGCGAAATTGCCGAAGGACGTTAAGCCGGGGGAGACTGTCGCCCTCCAGTTCATGATCCGGGCGCCAAGCACGTTTACCGGTATTGCCCAGGAACATTTTCAACTAATGCGCGCCAAGGTCGCCATTCCCGGCTCATTAACGCGGCATATGGTCACTATTTCGAAAGCGCCGGCAGTCTCAGCAAAGATCCGTGGCGAGCAGAAACGAGCCGAAGAACAGCGTCTCGTCAAAGCCAAGACTTCCGAGCCTAAGCGCTCTTCGGAACGCGTTTGCGCTGCTTCGGTAAGCCGGTCAGAGTACGAGAATTGCAATACTGATCGTAATGGCGAGGACGGCGCGATTACGGAGGGCAATTTTCTGCGCTTGGAACCTTTGATCCGTGTCGGACTGTTCTCAACCCTTGCTTTCCAGCGTCTGAGCGCTGATCGAATTTTCGACGTCTATGCCGGTAACGATATCCTTGTCTCCGGGCTGCCCGCCCATGCTACCGTTACGTTTTCGTATGATGAGGCATCGCGTCAGTACGGCGTTTCGGCTACGGGGATCACGCGCCAGAGCCGTTCACATCTTCGTCTCGTGCCGCGTTCATCCGACGCGGTCGTAACGCTTTTGGACTATCGTGTCGGACAGAAACCGCAGGACAATCGTTTCCGCAATGTTATTGAATTCCGTTATACGACTCCGGCTAAGAAAATCCAGATTATCAATGAGTTGCCGCTTGAAAGCTATATCCGGGGTTTGGGAGAAACGACGAATGCATCGCCTGTCGAGTTCCAGAAAGTGATGGCGACGGCTGCCCGCACCTATGCCGTCTACCATTATTTGCGTGGCGTCCAGAATAATCTTGCCGGTGCGTCGACGAAGCATGCCGCCGATCAGTATCATGTCGATGCCACGTATGATCAGGTGTATCGCGGTTATAATTCCGAACTGCGCCTGACGGGTTTGGTTCGAGCTGTCGAAGCGACCCGGGGCGTCGTCGTCACCTACGCCAATAAGCCCGTGGTGACTCCTTATTTTTCAAATTCAGATGGAAGGACTCGCGACTGGACTGAAGTTTGGGGCGGCGATCCGGTTCCGTGGCTGAAAAGCGTTCCTGTTCCTCAAGACAAGGGAAAGACGCTCTACGGACATGGTGTCGGCATGTCGGCTCGCGGCGCCTTGTTGATGACTAACGAAGGCAAAAGCTGGCAGGAAGTTCTCACCTATTTTTATACAGGGATCGTGCTAGCCAAGGCGTATTAAATATGAGCGAGCAATTCAAGCTAAAGACTATCGACCAAGAGAGGAAAGAGCTGTTCAAGCATACGACGCTGCTTATCAATGCGGGCGGACGCGGAACCAGGCTCGAACCGATCATGGGGAGCGACCCTAAGAGCGGTATTACCAAAGCCCTTATCGAGATGAACGGAGAAACGCTGCTTGATTATCATCTCAAGCATGCCGCCAAGCTCGGCTATAAGAATGTCGTAGTCAGTGCCGGCGACCATGAGAATATCAAAGACCACGTCGCGGGCAAAGAGTACGGCCTTGCGATCAATACGTTGCTGGTAGGAGAGCAGAAGGGAACCGGCGGGGACTTGATCGAAGCAGTGAAATCGGAGCCTGATTTGGGCGAGAATATCATCGTACAGAACGTCGATTCTTTCGTACTGCTTGACGAAGGGGCATTGCTGGAGCAGCATGAGCAATCAGGAATGCTCGCGACCATCGTGCTGACCCGCCGCCGAGGAGTGCCAAATGAGAATGCGTGGTTCATCAATGGCGACAATGTCGTCGTCAAAACCCTCGAAGATGGATCCAATCAAGGTGAGGCGCAGACTGATGATCTGCATCGGGCGAGCAGCACGGGGATAGTCGTTTTTAATACCCAATGGTTGCGGCAGTATGAGATTGAGAGCGATGAGCCGATCTCTATTTACTCCGCCATGTTGCCGCAGCTTATCAAAGAGCGGAAACTGGGAGCTTATGAAAATGACGAGTCGCTGTTCTATGATATCGGAACGCCGCAGAACTTTCAGAAGACTGTCGCGAATCCGGCCTTTGCCAAGGCGTTGGAAAAATATTACCTATAACTATGCCTATCGAACCCTGGAAAGAGACATCCCGCGAAATTGCGTTCCAGAAATATTCGCGCAAGATTGAAAAAGTGATGTTTACCCTGCCTGACGGCAAAGAGTCGGACTTTTATGTCAAAAAAGAGGGTCCGGCGACGGCAATCTTGGCTCTGACCAAAGATCAGCATATTATCCTGGTCCGGCAGTTTCGGCCCGGTCCCAAAGAAATCCTGAACGAAATGCCGGGCGGCTACATAGATGCCGGCGAAACTCCTGAGCAGGCGGCCGCACGCGAACTCTTAGAAGAGACCGGCTATGCAGGAGAAGCGCGGTCGGTCACCGAAGCCCTTGATTGCGCCTACTCGACAATGAGGCGGCACTGCGTTGTCGTTACCGAATGCGATAAGGTAGCTGAGCAGAAGCTCGAGGCGACGGAATTTGCCGAAGTCGTCTTGGTAACGGTGCCGGAATTCAGGGAAATTTTGCGGAGCGGGAAGATGACCGATTTGGAGGCGGGCTATCTCTGCTTGGACTATTTGAAATTGCTTTGAAGAAATATTAATCAACCATATGCGCGGACATTAAATCCCCTTCCCCCAAGCGCTCGGCCGATCGGCCGAGCGCTTTTGTATCCCTTGACAGCTCGTGGCTGCAGTCTTATCATAGAGGCGTGTTTATATTGTTCAGTGCCGGGAGCTGTTCTGCCTTAGAAGCTATGGCAGCGTTACCTGTTTTCTCCTCCGCTTCATCCCGGCACTTATTTTTTTGAAATGTTCTTTGATAAGACAAGATATATGGTAGCCGCCAGTTACGACGCTAACTGGGGATTACGCGACTGTCGTTGATAGGTCAGAAAAACACATCCGGTGTTGCCAATGCTTTGTGACAATAGGATATGGTCCATCGTTATACGTACGATGCATCTGTCATGAGACGGAACTTTTTCCGGGGTAGAAACCAGCCACATATATCTTGTCCACTTTTTTGTTCTTCATGTATCGTTCTCTCGGTCGATTAGCAGTTTAATCGATCGTTTCCCCTCTCCCAATCAGGCTGGCTTGATTGGGAGCCTTTTTTATTTCCGGCATATCTATTGTATACTGTAACTAGCGCTCTCGCGCCCGTTTTTATTACCGTCCGTATGTATCTCGAGAAACTCGAAATCCAAGGTTTCAAATCATTCGCCCATAAGAACGCCCTGGTCTTTCCCGGCATCATTTCCGGCGATCGCCGGGGCCTGACTGCCGTGGTCGGCCCGAACGGATCCGGCAAATCCAATATTTCCGACGCTGTCCGTTGGGCGCTCGGCGAACAGAGCATGAAGACGCTCCGGGGCAAGAAGTCCGAAGACGTCATCTTTTCCGGCTCAGATAAGAAAGGCAAGCTCGGCATGGCTGAGGTCTCTCTCTATTTCAATAACGAAGACCGCCAGGCACCGATCGATTATTCCCAGTTCATCCTTACCCGCCGCCTCTACCGCGACGGCGAAAGCGAATACCTCATCAACGGCTCGAAAGTGCGGTTGCTCGATGTCCAGCTTCTGCTCGCCAAGGCTAACGTCGGCCAGAAGACGTACAGCGTCATCGGCCAGGGAACGGTCGAAGGTTTCCTTAATACGTCGCTATCAGAACGCAAAGAGTTCTTCGATGAGGCGACCGGCGTCAAGCAGTTCCAGATAAAGCGCGATGACGCGCTCAACAAGCTCCGCGCCAGCCTCGAACATCTCGGCCAGGCGGAAATGCTTCTCGGAGAAATCGAGCCGCGGCTCGCTAATCTTACCCGCCAGGTCAACCGGCTTAAGAAGCGGGGCGAAGTCGAAGGCGAATTGCGGGAATTGCAGCTTGCCTATTACGGAGCCGTCTGGCACGAGATCAACGGCCGTTTCCAATCCGCCAACGCCGCCTTCCTTGAATTCGAAAAGACGAAGCAGGCGAAGGATAAGAAGCTCGCGGTCCTGAATGCCGAGCTGGCCAAACTCCAGCGGCAGGCCGGCGCCGACCAGGGCTTTGACAAATTGCAGGCTGACCTAGCTAGCAAGCAGGCTGAGAAAGAAAAGGTCCAGGCAGAGCTTGCCAAGATCGACGCCCGCTTGGAAATGAAACTCGAGTCGGAGGGCAAGTTTGATCTGGCCTTTTTCAAGCGCCGCCATGCCGAGTTGGAACGCGAACAGGAACGTCTCGAAAATGAAGCGTCGCTGCTCGATAAGGAAATCACCGACCACCGCCGCGATGTCGGGCGTCTCGATGAGCAGCGCAAACGCCTGACCGCCGATATCGATGCGCTCCACCAATCCCTTGGCAATGATTCCGCCGAACCCGGCGATGCCCGTTTCGATGAATTGAAGCGCCGCCTCAAGTATTCCCTCGGATTGCTGGAAGCGGCTGAAGGCCTTGATGATGCCGAAGGCATCAAGATCGCCTTGCGCGATATCCGGATCGAATTGTCTGAACTCCATACTCTTGTCGAAGCGCTCGGCACCTCGCAGTCAAAGCAGGCCCAGACTTCCCTCGTTTCCCTTACCCAGCAGAAAGAAACCGTCCTCGAACAGCTTCGTCTTTCCGGACAGGCTCTCGCCATTGCCGAAGAACGCCGCCGGTTGGCTGCGTCCGCTCTCGCCGATATCGGAAAAGAACGGATCTCAGTATCAACGCGCCTTAAAGGCGACGGCGGAGCGGTACCGACGTCAGCTGAACGGACGGCTGTCGTTTCAAGCCTTGAAAAGATAGAGGTAGAGATCAAGGCGATCCGTGAAAAGGTCAGCCGCTTTACCGGCGAACAGGAGGCTGAACGCCAGCGCGTCTTCGCCGCCCAGAATTCGATCCAGCAGCTCCAGCAGGAAGTGAACCAGCTGACCAACGAGCTTAATAACGCCAAAGTCGAAGCCGCCCGTCAGGAAACCAAGCTCGAGGACCTCGAAGTCGAGATCCGGGAGCATCTCGGCGGTTTGAAAGAAGTCCGTGACAGCCAGCCTCGAGAGAACGTCGATCGTGCTGCGGCTCTGGAAAAGATTTCCCAGTTACGCCGCCAGCTCGAGCTGATCGGCGGCATCGATCCGGAAATCGAGAGCGAATATATCTCGACCAAAGAACGCCATGATTTCCTGTCCGGACAGGTGACTGACCTGCTCGCGACGAGCCAGTCGCTCGAAACCGTCATCGAAGAGCTTGATGCGACGATCAAGGAAAGGTTCGACAAGGAATTCAAGGTCATTTCCCAGAAATTCGAAGAGTACTTCAAGATCCTGTTCAGTGGCGGCAACGCTAAAGTCATCAAGGTGATGACTGACGAGATGGACGAAGCCGAACCTTCTTCCGCAAAACCGGCAGAAGGGGAAACCGAGGCGCCGACCCTGGCCAGCCAGAAGCTCAAGCGGATCAAGTTCTTGCAGAAATATAACGCCACCGGTTTGGCCGGCATCGAGATCCAGGCGACGCCTCCCGGAAAGAAGATCAAATCGATCGCCATGCTCTCCGGCGGCGAACGCGCGCTGACCGCAATCGCCCTGATCTCGGCGATCATCAGCGCCAACCCTTCGCCCTTCGTCTTCCTCGACGAAGTCGACGCCGCTCTCGATGAAGCTAACTCCGAGCGTCTCGCGAAGATTCTCGATGACCTCTCGCATAAGACCCAGTTCATCGTCATCACGCACAACCGCGCCTCGATGCTGCGCGCCGCCATCCTCTACGGCGTGACGATGCAGGACGACGGGGTATCGAAGCTGCTGAGCATCAAGCTCGAGGAGGCTAAGTTCCGCAACGCTTAACGTATGAAACGCGCCGAAATCCGCAAGGACTATTTACTCGACAAGTACGTCATCATCGCGCCGAAGCGGAGCAACCGTCCGCGCAACGTCATGGTCGAGGCCGTCGAGACGAATTTGCCGAGCCCGCTGACGCCGGACCATATCAAGAAACAGAACATCATCGATATGATCGGTTCGGGCAAGACGGCCGTCATGTCGGTCAAGAACCCGTTCCCGGCCGTGACGGTTTCGAATTCTAAAGCCTATGGCACCCAGGAGGTAGTGATCGAAACGCCGGATCCGGAAAAGCAGCTGGCCGATCTCGGCACGGCCCAGATCGCTCGCGTGCTTGAAATGTACGGCCGGCGCACTAACGCGTTGTCGCGCCATAAGAAGCTCAACTATATCCTCGTCTTCAAGAATGAAGGCTCGAAAGCCGGCGCCTCGTTCAAGCATGCCCACTCCCAGATCTTCGCGACCGAACTCATGCCTCCGGAAATTGCCGCTATCGAAAAGAAGACCGCGATATACCGGGAGAAATCAGGCCGGTCGTTTTATGCCGACTTGATCGAAAAAGAGATGAAATCGTCGCGCCGGGTCTATGAAGACAAGCATGTCGCCGTCTTTACGCCGTATGCGAGTTTCTATCACTATGAAATCTGGATCTTTACCAAGCGGGCGGCAGATAACATTTCCAACCTTACCTCGGCCGAGCTTACGGCGACGGCACGGGCGCTTGAAAAGATCCTGCAGACCCTCAAGCAGCTCAATCTCCATTACAACCTCTTCTGCCATCAGGTGACTGCTGACCGCCATGAACATTTCTGCATCAAGATCCAACCGCGCGGGAGCATCTGGGGCGGCGTCGAACTTGACTCCGGAGTGGTGATAAATTCGATCCCCCCGGAAGAGGCCGCCAAGCTCTATCGCAAAGCCTTTTAATCGTCCCTAAGATTAGCTGATTTTAAAGGATTTTGTGAGGCCGGTTCGAGCCCTTGACAGGAAAATGGCTTTGCCTTACAATGAGCATACTATTCGCTTATTTACTTGCTTATCGGCTAACGTAATTAGAGCGTACACAATTTGAAAACACGTAAAAGAAGAAACAGTGACGAAAGCCCGCAGGTTTGTGTCCCTGTTTTTTCTTTCGCGCGTCGAAAGAAAACTGAACGTTGACAAATGAATTTTTGTGCAAACAGGCGCTAATTCTAAATCCGGAATAATAATATTCCAGACAATCCTTCGGGATTGTCACGCTTGCTGATCGGCCAAGTTAAAAAGCCGGTCGTTGGAAATACCCCAACTGAAAAAATATTACAGAGAGTTTGATCCTGGCTCAGGATGAACGCTGGCGATGTGTCTAAGGCATGCAAGTCGAACGCGTGTAGCAATACACGAGTGGCAAACGGGAGAGTAACACATTGGTAACTTACCTTGAAGACGGGAATAGCCCGGAGAAATCCGGAGTAATACCCGATAGTCATGGGGGGACACAAGTCATTCCCATGTAAAGGCTCCGACGCTTCAAGAGAGACCTATGTTCTATCAGCTTGTTGGTAAGGTAACGGCTTACCAAGGCTAC
>CAYTLN010000022.1:0-9612 GCA_964438845.1 uncultured Gammaproteobacteria bacterium | reverse complement strand
AATGTCAGCCGTTCCAACGCCTCGAGCGGCAATGCGATCGTGGCTGATGATGGAACGAACACAAATTGCGGCAACAACAGCAATTGGAACTTTTCATTGTCCTTGACGATGACGGTATCCCTTTCTGACAACGCTATCGGATTCGGTCTTTTATCTCCAGTCACGGCGCGCTGGGCGAATGATCTCGCAACCGGTTCGGGCACGGAGACTTCGGCTCATACGATTGATATTTCGAGTTCCGGCGCTACCGGTTACACGCTTTTCGTCTCCGGCGATCCGCTGACGCGGCAAGGAGGGAACGAAGTAATTACGGCGATCGGCAATACTCCGGCGGCATCGAGTCCGGGAAGCGAGCAATTTGGCATTCGGGCGACGGTTTCTGGAGGTACGGCGACCGTCTATTCTCCATATGACCATGCCAGCAACTATGGGTATAACGCGACGGCTGCCATACAGGATGATATCGGGGGAGCGACAGCCGCTTCAACAGATACGTTTACGATGAGATATTTATCAAATATTAGCCCAGATACTCCGGCGGGTTCATATCAGACAACCTTGACATACACTGCTGTCGGTAGTTTTTAGTCGCCAAACTCGCAAAAAAGTGCTATACTAAGTGCAAGTGTAAGTTATCCACACTCTCATTATTATTCCCCATATGAGGAAATCCCCACTGCAAAAAATAGTTAACCTGACGGTCATTGCCGCTTTGGTCGTAACAACGATACGTATCGCTCAGCCGGCGTATGCTTTGTCCATTACGTCATTTTCCGATAATATGGATCGTTTGAAGGCTTCGACTGCCTCGAACCATGAAATCAAATTCGTTACGCCTTCCGGAGGCGGTGTCGCTGCCGGTGAGAATATTTCGATAACCTTCTCCGCTGATTTTACAGGAGTATCTTCGGTTCTTTTCAGCGATATCGACTTCGCTGCGGGTGATTCGAACAATTGTACGACCGCTAACTTTACTGAAAAGACTCTTGCCGGCACACCGTCGGGCGCAACATGGGGTGCTGCGGCCGCCGGTTCGGTAATTACGATTACGTCCGGTACCGATACGGTTGCAGCTGATCGTTGCGTGCGTATCAAAATCGGTACAAACGCTTCCAACCAGACAACCGGTGTCAACCAGATAACGAACGGCGCTGTCGATGATGACGATACGATTGCAATCGCCGGTACATTCGGCGATTCCGGAACGCTTGCAGTCGATATCATTACCGATGACCAAGTAACGATTACCGCTACGGTCGATCCGACAATTACATTTTCCATTTCGGACAATGCCATCGGCTTCGGAACGCTGTCTTCAAGCGCTGCACGTTGGGCAAATGGCGCCGGAACCGGTTCAGGCACAGAAACAACTGCTCATGATCTTACGGTCGCCACGAACGCCGCATCGGGATATACGGTGTATGTTTCCGGCGCGACGCTGACGAGCGGATTGAATTCGATCACGGCTATCGGAGGTTCGGCAACGGCATCATCGGTCGGCACTGAGCAATTCGGTATTAAAGTAGGCGCTTCCGGCGGTAGCGGAGGAGCACTGGCTCCGTATGCAACGGCAAACTACGCTTATAACGCGACCGGATCAACGCAGGACGACATCGCTGAGTCAACCGGCCCATCCGTAACTACGACTTTTTCAATCACGTATCTAGCTAACATCCTTGCTACGACAGAAGCCGGCAGCTACGCCACTACGTTGACATACACTACTACGGGCCGTTTCTAATCACTCTGGCGCTTTTTCCGCGTACGATATGAATCTCTCCAATATCCGCCGCCTTGGCTTCGGCCTTCTCTTCGGCGGATTATTGTTTCTTATCACAACTTCATCAGCTCAGGCGATGACCGTTTCACCGGTCCGTCTTGAGATGTCCGGAGATGCCGGAACGGAAGTGAGCGGATATTTCAAAGTGATCAATGAGGAAACAGAGGCGAAGACGCTCTATACTTCTTTTGAAAATTTTGAGGCGATGGGAGAAACCGGTTCCCCTAATTTTGTCAAAGGAGAAGACGGCTTGGCAACTTGGATTAATGCTCCTTCTGAAATAGTAGTCAGTCCCGGTGAGACGAAGAACGTAGATTTTTCAATCGAAGTTCCAGCCGGGACCGAACCGGGAGGTTATTTTGCCGCTATTTTCCTTGGAACAAACGCGCCTTCGGAAAATCCTAACGAACTTTCAATCGGTGCCCGTATCGGCACGCTCGTCTTGTTCCGAGTAAATGGCGATATAGATGAGAGTGCCGCACTGCTCGATTTTGATACGGTAGACCAGCGGCACTGGTTCTCGTCCTTGCCCGTGGGTTTTTATTATCGTTTCCAGAATGGCGGTGGCGATCGGGTCATGCCTCGAGGAGATCTGACTATCCGCAATCTATTCGGAGCGGAGACAGCCGTCGTAAACGCCAACGCAGTCCAGGGAAATATTTTGCCGCGCAGTATCCGCCGGTTTGAAGTATGGTGGCAAAAGGGAAGCGATCAAACAGCCGTGTCTCAGAAAATTGAAAGCAAGGGATTTTTCGAGATGGCGGGCTATCAATGGAGCAACTTTGCGTTCGGCCGCTATACTGCCGATTTGAGCCTGGCTTATGGAAGCAGCAACGAAGAAGTTAACGGCGTAGTATCTTTCTTCGTTTTCCCATGGCAGTTATTGACCGTAATCATCCTTTCAGCGGCGATAATCCTATTCATTCTCCTTTTCGGAATTAAGAGATATAATCGTTTCATCATCACTCGCGCCCGCAGGTAATTCCGCTCTATATATCCCATGACACGAAGATTGTGCTTCGGCGCGGCAGTCGCCGCGCCGTTTTCTATCCTTTTGATATTTTTCGTCCTCGCTCAGCCGGCGAGGGCTATTAACGTGAGCAGCCAGCTGCAGGTGACGGTCTCTGCTCAGGTAGGAACGGATCCGGGCGGAGGTGGCGGAGGCGGCGGCGGCGGAGGAGGAGGCGGAGGCGGCGGCGGCGCCAGTTCCGGCAATACGGGTGACAATAATTTGCTGCCGACCACGGGCGTTGTCTTTATCGGTAAAGCTTATCCTTCGAGCAATATTTCGTTGATTCAGAATGGACGGCTCATCGTACGTACCATTTCGGGTCCCGATGCCTCTTTCTTGATAAGCATTTCCAACGCTACTCCGGGAACTATTAACTATTTATTAGTTGCCGAGGACGCCTTTGGCCGCCAAACATCATTTACTGTCCCGGTAGTGGTTACCAAGAACGCCACGACGACGGTAAGCGGAATCTTTATCGCGCCAACGTTGGAACTGGACAAGCGAGAGGTAAAGAAGGGCGATAATATGGTCTTTTTCGGCCGCAGCGTTCCCGAGAGCGATATTACTATTTCGGTCCATTCGGATGAAGAAGTATTTTTAAAAACGAAAGCGGCGACCGACGGCGCTTATGTATATACGTTCGATACTTCTATCTTGGAGACTGGAAGTCATGCCGCCAAGGCCAAGTCTTTCACCGCCACTCAAGGAAGCGAATATACGCCTCCGGTCGGCTTTGCCGTTGTTCTAGGTACTCCTCAGAATATACCGTCCTCAAAATGCCCCTCTGCTGATCTCAACGGCGACTGTCGGGTAAATTTGCTGGATTTTTCAATCCTAGCTTTTTGGTATAGACGGCCATCGCCGCCCGCTCGAGCGGATTTGAAACCTGACAGAAAGATCGATCTGGCTGATTTCAGCATCTTGGCTTCTCAATGGACTGGATGATATGAAATATTTAATTTTTGTATGCGCATTAATCGTTGCTACGGCCGCTACTATCCCGCGGGCGGAGGCGGCGCGTCTATCCATCGAGGTTGATCGAAGCTCTTTCGAGAATAATGGCGGCGGTGAGGTCAGGGTAGTGCTTGATCCGGAGGGAGAAACGATAACTGCGCTCAGCGGGAAGCTTCAGCTTTCCGGACAGCTGGAGTTTTCCCGCCTTCGAGACGGCGGGTCGATTATCTCAGCCTGGGTCGAACAGCCGCGGATTGCAGGCACCGCGGTAGCGTTCGGCGGCATCATTCCGGGGGGCTTCCGCGGCAGTTATACGCCGTTTTCAGAGGGAGTAAAAGCCGGCCTCGTCATGGCGGCGGATGTGGTGGCTATCGGACGGTCCGGAAGCATCCTATTGACAGACATGGTTGCTTACGGGGGATCAGACGGATCGGTGGAAATTCCTTTGCGTTCGGAAGCTTCAGTATTTGAAGGCATTGCGCCATCCGTTGCGGGGACAGCTTCTCCTATCGATAATGATGCGCCGACAGATGTTTCAATTGAGATAGTTGAGTTTCCCGACGGCGCCGGCTGGTACGCTATCTTTTCCGCTGTCGATGCAGGACACGGCATAAGCCATTTTGAAGTTCAGGAAAATTCGTCTCCGCAGACGTTCGCGTCAAGATGGAAACGTGCGGAATCGCCGTATCGATTAGAGGATCAAGGCCGCGGTAACTATGTTTTCGTGCGAGCTGTCGATAGGGCCGGCAATGCGTCTATCGCGCATGCCCTTCCCGTTCAGGCAAGACCGTTCCCGTGGCGCATACCGGCGTTGGCTATCGCCGTGCTCGGGGCCGTTTACATCATCTATCGCCGTCGAAAAGTATGATGAAACTGCTTGTATTTCTGATATGCTCTTGTTTTGCCTATGCCTTGCATGATGATGCCGAGGCGGCTCGTCTTTTTATCGCGACGAATCGTCCGGCGTATATGGCGGGACAGGTTGGCGAGGCAACGCTTTTGCTGGATACTCAGGGTGCTTCTGCCAACGCCGTCGCTGCGGCTGTCGTGTATGATCCTGCCGCCGTAGAGGTCACCCGGATTATCACCGACAAATCGATTTTTGGCGTTTGGGCGAGAAAGCCCGCTCTAGTTGCTATCAACGGTTGGCTTGGTTTTCAGGGGGCGATTCTCAATCCTGGATACCGCGGAACGAGCGGTCGGCTGCTTGCCTTCCAGTTCAAAGCCAAGAAAGCCGGTTCAGTATCGTTTGAGCCGAAAGATTCGACAGTTTTTGCCAATGACGGTAAAGCGACTCGTTTGACGTTGAAGAGTGAAAAGAAATCTTTTCCAGTGATCGCGGCGGGGCCCTACGTAACAGTATCGTCAAAAAGCAACCCTGACCAGCGCGTGTGGTATCGATCGACTATGGCGATGCTTTCGTGGACGAAAGAGAAGGATGTGGCAGGCTTGGCATTCGCTTTTAACCGGACAGCCATCGCGGAGCCGCCGACGTCAAAGTTTGCCGCCACCACTTCCGCGACATATAAGAATCTGGCGAGCGGTTCCTGGTTCGCTCATGTCAAGCCGAAGCATGCCGCGTATGGCTGGTTGCCGACCGTCCATTACCGGATCAATATCGACAACGAAGCTCCCGCTTTGGCAGTAACGACCAAGCGTCTCAACCAGTCATTCTTGCCGGTGATCACTGCGACCGCTACCGACCGTTTTTCCGGACTCAAGTGGTTCGAAGTGTGGGTTAACGGAGTAAAGGTTATTGAGAACCCGACGGGGGTATTGAAGGATTTCAAGCCGAATAAATTTAACGCGGGCAATAACGCTGTCGATATCATTGCCTATGATAGATTGGGAAATAAAGGAGTAAAAAAACTAACCTTTGCGTTCCGGCCGATTAAATAAGAGAATATATAGATATATGAAGATAACTTTTCATGGTGCGGCTCAGAATGTTACCGGTTCGAAGCATATCGTCAGCACGGCGGATAAGCAAATCTTGCTTGATTGCGGCTTGTTTCAAGGACGGCGTTCGTTAGCGTATGAACTTAATTCACGTTTGCCTTTCGATCCGTCATCGCTTGATGCCGCTATCCTTTCCCATGCTCACGCTGACCATTGCGGCTTGATTCCGCTCCTGGTTAAGAACGGTTTTTCGAACAAAATATACGCTACGCCCGCGACGGCCGATATCAGCCGACTTATCATGCTCGATTCGGCGAAGCTTCAAACGGAGGATTTCCGCCATCTGACTGAGCAAGGAGAAAAACCGCTGCCACCGCTCTATGACGAACAGGATGTCGAGAACGCCTGTTCGCACTTCGAGGAAACGGTATATTTCCGAACATTGTCGCAGTGGACTGCCTTGTCGCCGAATCTACGTTTTAAGTTTTATGATGCCGGCCATATTCTCGGTTCAGCCGTGACGGTTATCGAAAGCGATGAAAGGGAAGGAAAGAAACGGCTTTTGTTCACGGGCGATCTCGGCAATCCTCATGTGCCGATCCTGCATGATCCGGAGCCGATTACTGAACCGATCGACGCGATCATCACGGAATGCACGTACGGCGACCGCAACCATAAGCCGATCGGCGACGCCGAAAAGGTAATTGAAGAGATCGTCAATGACGCCGTGCGGAATAAGAAAAAGATCATTGTCCCGGCGTTCGCCTTGGGACGGACGCAGCAGCTCATCTACACCCTGCATCTTTTGCATAATCAGGGCAAGATTCCCGCTTTTCCGATCTACATCGATAGTCCGCTTTCGAATAAAATAACCGAAGTCTTCCGGAAGTATGATAATGATTTCGATACCGAAGCTTGGCGGGATTTCTTGAGCCATAACGAGTCGCCGTTCTCATTCGATATGCTTAAGTATGTTTCTTCGCCAGCGGAATCGAAAGCCCTCAATAAGCTAGAAGGCCCGTTCATGGTGATCGCTTCGAGCGGCATGGCCGAAGGGGGACGCATCCTCCATCATCTTGAACATCATATTTGGGATGAGCGCTCGATCGTCATCCTGACCGGCTTCCAGGCGGAGCACACGCTCGGCCGCAAGCTCCAGGAGGGCGCTACCCATGTCAGCGTCTACGGCCGCAGCCACGAAGTCAAGGCTCGGATCGTGACGATCAACGAATTCAGCGCTCATGCGGACCAGACGGCGTTGCTCGGATATATCACGGCGCTTACGGGCCTTAAAAAAGTTTTCTTGGTCCATTGCGAGCCGGGACCGGCTGAAGCGTTCCAACGGGTACTCAGTGAAAGAGCTCCGGCACTTGAGATAATCATTCCCAAGACACGGGAATCGTACATACTCTAGGATATATAGATAATAAAAAACTCAAGGATGAAGTGCCTTGAGCTTTAATGTCTAATCTTATTTGCAGCCAGCAGTTTTTATTTCCTGAAAATTGCGAAGATGTATTTCAGCGAAGTAATATGTGTTTCTGCTCTCAAAACGAAACCAGGCTAGGTTTCCATCGTTTACGTCTCTGATTATAATCACTTCAGAAAAACAATAACTATTACTGAATTTCGAGACATTGTCAATCCGTATGAGGAATTGTGCCTCTATTGTTTTGTCTTGAACATTTACAAACACCTCATCAAGTAGATATGACTTGCCAAGCTCCAGATCCAGCAAATTTTGGCTCGATATTCTTGAATCGCTAACTACGGTTATAAGAAGAAATACAAGGAACAGAGTTCTTATTCTCATTATACATACCCTCCTATGTTTTTTGGATTATTATGAATTTTATAGGATTACAAAATCCCTGTCAAACGCTCGCACTATACATATTGTGAGATTTCTGTTATCATGTTTCCGTACCCGCGGGTACGTTTTTAATATTTCCTATTTCATTTCCGGCGTATGGCCGACGAAGTAATCCTGCGTTTCAGCGACGTCACATTTGAATATCTTGAAAAACGTCCGATCCTCGATCTGGCTTCGTTCAGCGTGCGTACCGGTGCCAAAATCACCTTGATGGGCCAGAACGGCGCCGGCAAGAGCACGATCTTCGGGCTTATCCGCGGTGAGCTTAAGCCCAAGAACGGCACGGTCTCGATCACCAATAACGCCACTATCGGCGCCGCCCGCCAATCCGTCGCCCGCGAAGACCTCGACCTGACTGTCGAGCAGTATTTCGCCAAGGCCTTCGAAGTCGTGCCGGGCAACTTGGCGAGCCGGATGAGCAAGGCGATGGACGCGGTGAACTTCACGATCCCGACCGACCGCCGGGTAGGGGACCTTTCCGGAGGCCAGCAAGCGCGCTTGTTATTGTCATTCGCGTTGATCCAGAATCCGGATATCCTCCTGCTTGATGAACCGACGAACAATCTTGACCAGGCGGGAATCGACCACTTGATCGAGTTCCTCGTCATGTATCCGAAAACCGTCATCGTCATTTCCCACGACGCGGACTTTTTAAATTGCTTTACCGAGGGCGTGTTGTATCTTGACGGCCGTACCCACCTTGTCGAACAGTATGTGGGCGACTATTATTCGGTCGTCGAGGAGATCAGCCAGCGGGTCGAGCGTGAACGGCGCAAGAACGCCCAGCTTGAGAAACAGATTATCGACCGTAAAGAAAAGGTCAACTTTTTCGCTAATAAAGGCGGGAAGATGCGTAAGCTCGCGAAAAAGCTCAAGGACGAAACTGAAGAGCTAGAAGAGAACAAGGTTGATGTCCGTCAGGAAGATCGGACGATCCGTCCGTTTGAAATCCCGGCACAAGAATTGGTAGGGGACATCGTTACGATCGATTCGGTCAAGGTAATCATCAACCATGAGCCGACAATTAAGAAATATGAGAAGAAGCTGCGTCAGCGCAGCCGTCTGCTCGTTTCCGGCCCGAACGGTATGGGCAAGTCAACCCTGTTGCGCTCGATCGTCTCCGGAACCTCGGAGGGGACGAAGATCATGGACGGAGTCCGCGTCGGTTATTACAGCCAGGATTTCGCGACGCTGGATTATAATCAAAGCGTTTTTGATTCATTGCAAAGCGTCATGGCCGACGGCTACGATACGCAGGACATGCGGTCGATCGCGGCTGGGTTCCTCATTACCGGCGACCTGATGGGCCATCCGGTGGCGGCGTTGTCTGACGGCCAGAAAGGCTTATTGTCATTCGCCCGTTTGGTCCTCATGAAGCCGGGCTTGCTGGTTTTGGATGAGCCGACTAACCATATCAATTTCCGCCATATTCCGGTCATCGCCGAAGCTGTGAATAATTTCGAAGGCGCGATGATCCTCGTCAGCCACATGCCGGATTTCGTCAAAGAGATCAAGATCGACGACGAACTGGACTTGCGAAAGTTGTAAGCATTTGATAATAAAACCTCGCGTTTCGCGAGGTTTTTTGATACACTGAAAACATATGAAAGAAACAAAACGCGCCAGTTTCCTTTTTGAGATGCGCAATTTCATCTTCGGCGCCGAGGACAGCCTGGTTTCGACCGTGGGACTGCTGTCAGGCGTTGCAATTGCCGGCATGGATCGACGCGATATCATAGTTACCGGCGCCGTCCTTGTCTTTGTCGAGGCATTCTCTATGGCTGTGGGAACCTACTTGGCAGAGCGGGCGACCGAGCCGGACAAGGCACAGTCTGATTCAACCTCTAAGCGTGATATTCTCGGCAGCCTGGTGATGCTCGGCTCGTATTTCGGAGCCGGCTTTATCCCGCTCTTGCCGTATATCATCGCTAAGCCGGAGAATGCTCTGGCATATTCGGTCGTTGCCGCTTTGGCAGCACTCTTCCTATTAGGCGTCGTCAGCGCGGAGATCCTCAAGACTAATATAAAACGCAACGCTTTGCGGATGGTTTTGATGGGCGGTTGCGCAATCGGTCTGGGGGTTTTTGTGGGCAC
>CAYTLN010000021.1:0-10702 GCA_964438845.1 uncultured Gammaproteobacteria bacterium | reverse complement strand
GCGGAGAGGGAGGGATTCGAACCCTCGATACCGTTTCCGGTATACTGCTTTTCGAGAGCAGCGCGTTCAACCGCTCTGCCACCTCTCCTTATATAAAACAAAATAACAAAAGACAAAAAATAAAACAAAGTCTAAATCTTAAACAACAAAACATTGATCATAAAACATACCCTCCTGTTTAATGTTTTAGATTTTATTAATTTGTTTTATCTTTTGTCTTTTAATTTTTGTATTTCTTCCTTCGTCAGCCGCAGCCACTGTCCTTTGCGCAGCCGGCCGATCGTTACCAGACCGATCCGGACGCGCGTCAGCTTCGCGACGTGGCAGCTCAGGCGGCGGAACATCCGCCGGATCTGGCGCTTCTTGCCTTCGCGCAGGACGATCTCGAAGCTGCGCCCGCGCAGATGCTTGAACCGTTCGGCGCGGACGATGCCGTCGCTCTGCCCGATATCGACGCCTTCGAGGAAGGCTTTCGTCAGCGCTTCGGCTTTCGCCTTGGCTTCCTTGCCGGTGACCGCGAGGTCATGGGCCAGGCTCACGACATACACTTTCTCGACGCCGTACTTCGGATGCGTCAGCTTGTTGACGAGCTCGCCGTCATCGGTCAGGAGCAAGAGCCCTTCCGAGTCCTTGTCGAGCCGGCCGATGATCGCGAGGCGCTGCGAGGTTTTAACGAGTTCGAACACGTTTTTCTCGCCCGGGAACGTCGCGTTGGTCGAGACATATCCGGACGGTTTGTTGAGTTTAATATAGACATGTCCTTTTGGCAAGACAAGCCGCCGGCCGCGGACGCGGACGTCATCAGAGGCGTCGGCGCGGTCGCCGACCTTGGCGATCTTACCGTTGACGCGGACATTGCCGCCGCGGATCAGCGCCTCGCAATTGCGGCGCGAATCGATGCCGGCATCGGCCAATAATTTCTGTAAGACTGGTTTCATATAGTATTTCCCTGTCATCCCAGCAAGCGAAATGCGCACAGCGCATTGAGCGCAAGCTGGGACCCAGGGAGAGAAGGTATGTAGGTACTTATAATTTATTCAGGTTATTAATGCAATCTCTGGTTAACTCTGAGTCCCTGCTTTCTCAGGGATGACATTCAAAGAAATAACTCCCATCATCGCGAACATGATCCAGAACATCGCCGCCAGATCGTTCTTGAAGTAGGGGACGTCGACTGTACCATGGATTATCATGACAAGCAATGCCAGCATCAAGCCGAGAATGACATACGCAAAACTGTCGTTGTTCCTGCGAGCTCGAATATACGCCCTGATACCGGCATAGAAAAACGATATCGCGAGCCAAGCGAACGCGAGCACTCCGGCAAGCCCGAGCTCGCTCCAGAAATTGAGGATGAGGTTGTGCGGGTAGAGATACGTCTCGAGCGGCTGCCAATGGGCGTCGCGATAGGCTTTGTCCTCCGTCACCTTTTTCACGAACTCCGGATCGTTATCGGCGTTATAGAAAAAGCCTTCTTGATGGAACGGCGCGACGGCGGCTTGGTACCGGCCGAGGCCGGCGCCGGTAATGAGCCTGTTGTCAGTGAGCATCTTCAATGTCTCGCGCCACTGGAGCCGCCTGACCTGTCCGGAAAAATCTCGCAAGGCGAGACGTTCGCCGACATACGAATTGAGCGATGGCGTCGCGATGATGGCGATTACTCCGGCAATGATCAGGGCGATGGCCGCGAGACGGATCCTCTTTTCGGAGAAAAGCGCGAAGATGACGAGGCAAGCCGCGACCGCGAACAACGCGCCGTCCGATCTCGCGAAAAAGAGAGCGGTTAACGAAAGGACGATGGCGGCGAATGTCAGAAGGAGCTTCCAGCGCCGTTTGAAGAGCGACTTGCCCCGCAGCCAGAGCATCATGAACAGTCCGGAGAGGAAGAGGATGATCGGACCGAGATATAATCCGACCGCGTTCGGATACGGGAACACCGACGTCGCGCGCCGCGATTCAGCGGCCGCCCAGAACGGATTGGCGATCAGATCCCCGGTGAAGTATTGATAGGCGGCGACCAGCGAGACCGCGGCCGCTGAACATCCGAAGGCGGCGATAACGGAAACCAGCTTGTCCTTGGTATTGAACACATTGAAGGCCACGATAAACAGGAGCATGGGTTCCAAGAAATACGCCCGCCAGAGTCCGAGCGCCCCGATGCTCGAGCCGGCAATAATGACGGCGAAGAAGGATATGAATATCCAAACGGCGAGAGGCCAGCGGAACGGGTACGGCTGGACGCGCCTGGAATCCTTGAGCTGGCCCAGCAGGAACTGCCGATTCCGGATGAACCATACGGCAAAAACTATCAGGATCATGATCTCGAGCGCCGTCGTCGGAAGAACAAGAGTAGCCCGCACGACATAGGCCGGCAGCAGAGCGACCGTCGCGAGCACCGCCCAGTCGAGCTTTTTCCAAGCGAGAGCCGCGAAGGCGAGAGCGAAGATGATGAGCAAGGCGGTAAGCATGTTAATTAAAATAATGACAAGAATCTAAGGGCAAATTTCAAAACAAAATTTAAACTCAAAACTGTAAAGAACTTTAATTTTATATTTTTAACTTTATTTTGAAAATTATCTGTATGTTTTTATATTACCAACAGATACAGCCCCAACCCGACGAGCACGACGCCGATCGTTTTCTGCATAACCACTCCGCGGCCGACTTCCTCGGCGATAATCTTCGGGAAGCGTGTCGCGAGCAAAACGACGATCATGAGCAAGAAAGCATATTGGGTTCCCTGCAGGGCGTTGATAAGAGAAACGTTATCCGACAGCGACACCGCCCAGTTGAGCAGGATGAATGCCGCCGCCGCTGTCAAACGCACGCCGAGGAAGAAGGCGAGCTGCTTCGGCGTCCGGCGCTCCGTTGTCTTTGATGCGGAAATCAGCCGGCGCCAAGCCGGAATCAGGAATATGATCATAACGCCGATAAAGCTTCCCAGACGGGACCAGACAAAAGCGCCGATGAACGGCTGGCCGGTTTCGGAATAGATATATTTAATAAGGACATAATAGGCCGCGAAAAAGAAAGCTGAAATTACCGAGTTGATGATGAGGCGGCGCGTCGGCTGCATTTCAGCGCTTACCTGGCCGACTACCCGGCTGTATATCGTCTTGATCCGCTCTACCGTCTCTCCAAAGAAATGCATGCGCGTCCGCTTGATCGAGATAAGCAGACCGCCGGCTATCAGAACGATAAAAGCGACAAGTTCCTGGATCGATAACGTTGCATTAAGGAAGATATATGACAGGATAAAAGAAAAGACCGGAGTGAGAGCGCCGACCACCGGAACGACGCGGGTAGCCTCGCTTTGATGGAGGGCTTTATACCAGAAGATCAAGGTCAGCAAAAATAGCAGGCCGGCCGAAACATCGAATAAGAACTGGTTCCAGGATGGCACGAACGGAGCAAAGATCAGCAGGACGAAGTTGCCGATGCTCCAGATGCCGACATAGAACGTATACACGATCGACGAGTGGACCTGCTTCGATAATAAATATTTGTCGGCGACATAGACGCCGGCATTCATCAGGTACGAAATGACTGCTGCGATCAGGTACATATGTTAGAGAGGCTCGAGGCCGTTATGTTTCGCGATCTGCGCGTAGACATCCGCGCTCGGGCGGGGCAGGCGCTGCCAGGTCGTACGATCGACGCCGTACAAGCCGAACTTCGGACCGAAGCCGTGCGACCATTCGAAATTATCGAGCAGTGACCAGTAGAAATAGCCGCGGACATCGGCCCCCTCGCCGATCGCGCGGTGCACATTCGCGAGCATGTCGCGGATGAACGCCGGACGCAAGGCATCAGTCGCGTCGGCAAGGCCGTTCTCGGTGATATAGATCGGCAGGTTGTATTTCTTCAGGCTGATCAATTCATGGTAAATTCCCTCGGGATAGATTTCCCAGCCCATGTCCGACCGACGTTCGCCCTCGTTCTTCGAGTAGCCGAAGAGCTTGACCTTCACGCGCCAATAATAATTGAAGCCGACGAAATCGATCGTATCGGCGACGCGGTCAAGCAGCCGGTCGTTCCACCACCAGCGGGCGAAGAACCGCGCGAGGCGACTGATCGGATCCGGCCAGGAAACGAAGTACGCCCGCGGCGTCGAGATGCTGACCTGGCTGTCAGGCACGAGGCGCTTGATCACTTCATGGGCCCGCTTATGCGCGGCGACAAGATGGCTGAGGACGCGCCAGTACGCGAACGGATTCGTTTTCTGCGGCGGCCAGAGGCCGATGAGATAACTGTTGCCGGAAAAGCCCTCCGGTTCATTGAGCGTGATCCAGAAACGGACGCCGGCAAGGGCGCTGACGACCTTCTCGGCATACAGCGCGAAGCGCTCGGCAATGCCGGCATACTCCCAGCCGCCTTTTTCATGCAGCCAGAGCGGCAGGGGCCAGTGCCACAGCGTCACGAACGGCTCGATGCCTTCTTCCTTGAGGCGTTGGACAAAGTGCGCGTACCGGGCCAGGGCTTCTCCGTCAAAGCGGCCTTCTTCCGGCTCGATGCGCGACCATTCTACGGAGAACCGGTAGGCGGTATTATTGAGACGCTTGATCGCGGCGATATCGTCCTCGAGATGCTCCCAGGAATTGGCCGCCTGCCCGGACTGGAAATCGGTTGCCGGACCCAGGCCGCGTCGTTCGAGATCGGCCAAGCGGCGCGGCGACTGCTCCCAGGCGCTCCAATCATTAGTCAGGCCGCCCTCGATCTGGTACGAGGACGTAGCGGTGCCCCAGAAGAAGCCGTCGGGGAAGCGGAGGAAAGAGGTATTCATATAGCTTCAGTATACCATGTTTACCCGTCGTTCCAGGAGCCTCTTATCTTGACGAATAAGAAAAAATTTGGTAATAATAAGGCATAATTAACTAATAATTTTCACTTTTAAATTTTCAATTAATTTTCAACATCGCCCTTTGCCTTGAAAATTAAAACATTATTTGGAAATTTTAAATTGGAAATTGAAAATTTTACCATATGGTCCAAATGAAGAAGCGCACCAAGAGCGCGACTCGCAGCCGCCGCTCGCACCATGCGCTCAAGCCGAAAGCCCTGAACGTCTGCTCGAAGTGCGGCAAAGCCGTCGCTCCGCACCGCGCCTGTGCCGTCTGCGGCACGTATCGCTTCGTCGAAGCGGTAAAGGTCAAAGCTCCGAAAGCCAAGAAATAACCGTATGGCAAACCGCCACCTCTCGCGTACCATCGCCATGCAAACCCTGTTTGCCTGGGATTTCAATGAACGCGCTGAGCAGAATCTCAAAGAGATCGTCCGGCAGAACTTCGAACAGTTCGCCCCGAATTTCGACGACCACGGTTTCGTCGAAGGCCTTGTCCAAGGCGTCCTCGATCACCTTGAAGAAATCAATGCCTACATCGTCAAGTTCGCCACCGAATGGCCGCTTGACCAGATTACGATCGTCGACCGCAATATCCTGCGTCTCGGCATCTACGAGCTCGTCTTCGATCCGAATATCCCGGCGAAAGTCGCAATCAACGAAGCGATCGAAATCGCCAAGACGTTCGGCGGCGATTCTTCCGGCAAATTCGTCAACGGCGTCCTCGGCGCCATCATGAAAGAGATGCCGCAGAAGGAAGTCGACCGACAGAACGAACTCAAAGCTGCGGCCACCGCTCCGGCGGCTTAATTCAATCTTAACAATTTCTAGTCCCTAATTCCTAAATACATCCTGATTTTTGGTATAAAAATTTCGATTGTTGTTTTTATTTAAGAATTAGAAAATAGAAATTAGAAATACTGTGTCAAAAGAATTTTCCAAGCTCCAGGAAACGATCGGCCATACCTTCAAGACGATCGACTTCCTCAAACAGGCGATGGTCCATCGCTCGTACATCAACGAACATCCCGAGTTCAGCCTCGGCCATAACGAACGCCTCGAATTCCTCGGCGATGCCGTCCTTGAAATCATCGTTACCGAACACCTCTTCACGACGTTCCCGGATACTCCGGAAGGCGACTTGACCGACTGGCGCGCCAGCCTTGTAAACGCGAAGATGCTCGCCCAGATCGCGCAGGAGATCAATATCGAAGAGAACCTCTATCTCTCACGCGGAGAAGAAAAGGATGCCAACTCGAAAGCCCGCCAGTACATTCTTGCCAACGCGATGGAGGCTCTCATCGGCTCCATCTATCTCGACGGCGGCATCGAAGCGGCAAAAATTTTCATCCACCGCTTCATCCTCTCTCATCTTGAGTACATCCTCAAGCACCGCCTCTACCTCGATCCGAAATCCCGCTTCCAGGAAAAAGCCCAGGAAATCGTCGGCATCACGCCCCACTACAAGGTGATGGCCGAAACCGGTCCCGACCATAATAAGATATTCGAAGTCGGCCTCTACCTCGACGAAGAGCTCGTCGCCGTCGGCCGCGGCTCCTCGAAGCAGGAAGCGCAGGTGGCCGCGGCCTCCCAGGGGCTGACGAACCGCGACTGGCAGTAGGGTTGATAGAACCGGCCGGATACGCTATCATTAAGGCAATTCCCTAATCGTATGAACCCAGAAATACTCTCTAAGATCAAAGCCGATCTGCTCGAACGCAAGCGCCAGCTCGATGAAGAATTGCGCGGCGTCGGCGGCGATTCCGAAACCCACCGCCTCCAGATGCCTGACTACGGCACTGAAAGCGATGACAACGCCCAGGAAGTCGAACAGTACACGACCAATCTCGAAACCGATAAGGTTCTAGAGAAAACACTCGTCGATATCAACCGCGCGCTTGCCGACATCGAGAAAGGAACCTACGGCGCCTGCAAGTACTGCGGCAACGAGATCGAAGAGAAGCGCCTCCTGATCCGTCCGTTCTCAAGTTCCTGCGTTTCCTGCAAGACGAAACTTCAGCAAAGCTAGGTATGGCGCGCGAGCGCTCCAGCCTGATCAGAAACACGGCCCTCTACGGCGCCGTGTTTCTTGTTATCATCGACCGCTTAGCAAAATCGGCCGCGCTCGCGCTTTGGCATGAACCGATAGACCTGATACCGAATACTGTCCGTCTCGTCCTCTCGAAAAATATCGGCATCGCCTTCTCGATCGGCACCCATATCGACCCGCTCTACCTCATCGTCCCGATCGTCTTGCTTGTCATCATCCTCGGGCTGCGTGCCTTCCGCCGCGGTGAATGCGGTGACGCCTGCGCGTTCGCCGTCATCTTCCTCGGCGCGGCGAGCAATCTCTACGACCGCATCGCCTACGGTTTTGTCATCGACTACATCGATATCTCATTCTTCTCCGTCTTGAACCTTGCCGACGTCCTGATAACCGCGGGCGTCGCCTGGCTGTTGTTCAGGCAGCGGAAATCCGGAATATAAAAACTGTCCGCCGATCGGCGGACAGTTTTTTACTTTCCTATCCCTTTAAGTTTTCGAGCAAACTCTTGCAACCCTGCAATTAAATTATTATAACCGGAATCAAATGACAATCGAGCATTGCGCGGCAATGTTTGCGACTTCTGCTTTCGCAGCCGTTCTACCACGACCAATACTTCCGCGTAGATATCGCCGATATCCTCACGCTCAGCCACCTCCCGCGCATACATCTCGAACATCTTTAATTGACCGGCAACCTCCTCTAACATCTGCAGCTGAAATGGATGGCTTGCCAAGAACTCGTTATCTTTCTTGAGCCATTTTTCCATGAGTTCGTGTACCGTTTCCCGGCTGCAGCTGATGACGACCCGAGGCATCTGCGATAACTTACGCTGGCCGCTGCGGCTCGATTCGAAATACTTTACCTCGCTCAAAAGTCCGCTATCGATCTCTCCTCTGATATCATCAAACTTCTGTTTAAGGTCCTCACCGAACGTGATATCGATTGCCAAGCCAAGATGGGAAAAATTCGCCTCTAAGTTTTTGTCTTCAGGCGTTTCTTCAAACTCAGCTACCATATCGACGCCGTTGACAATATCGTCATACGGCGATGTCTTGATCGTCAAGGCATTTTCCCCCAGCCAGTTATTGCTCTCTCCCTGGTCAAAAATAATATACTCAAGGACGGTCGCCCGGCGCTTATCTTCCCGTTTGTGCCGTTTCCGGCTATCTATCTCTGCCCATTCTGCCTGCTTCTGGGCAACATACTCTTTATTGCGACGGATATCTTCCTCAGGATAAAGTGATGCGAAGTTCGCCTCATCGATCGCATAGTGTTCCTGTCGGGAAACGACAAGCTCATAAGCTTCATTAAGCATTGTCGGACGTACCGGCGTTTCTGATGATGGTATCTTTTCCATATTGGTATGTTATAGAGTAATGATCCGCTCTGAATCAGCGGCATGCATGAACGTAATTATCCGGGCTCCTTTCGGCACTATCTTCTTTACCCGATCCGCCCACTCGATGATGACGACCGAATCCGGCGCGCCGATATAATCGTCGAGTCCGATCGCTTTCAGCGACGCCCCGCCGCGCAAGCGGTAGGCATCGACATGGACGACATGGCGGATCGTGCGATGGCGGGACGGGTAGACTTTCATCAGGACGAACGTCGGGCTTGTCACGGTGGCAGTGACGCCGAGCGCCGCGGCCAGGCCCTTCGTAAAGGCGGTCTTGCCCGCGCCGAGGTCGCCGACCAGTCCGATCGTCTCGCCGCCCGTGAGCCGGGTTGCCAGCTTTTTCGCCGCCGCCCGGGTGCCGGCTTCTGAATGAGTCGTAATCTTCATGCCACCAGTGTAAAGCCAGCATCAAAAACTGGCAAGCTCAATATTGACAACCCTAGGATAAGGCAGTAGTCTACACTATCAGCTATTTAATAATCTATCTTTCTCTGAAGGGAGGTACTCATGGAATCAGAATCCATTAAGGAACCGAGGTTCGAAGTGATTATCGACAAAGATACAAAACGCAACCTGAGCTCAAAGGACATGCTCGCTCTCATTGCAGACTGCGTAGAGCCAAGCGATATAGTAAATCTGAAGATATTCCTCAAAGCGGCAAAAACCCAACTGCTATCTGAAGAATATGCAGGAATATTCAATAAGTTCAAAGCAACCGGTGAAAAGATTATCACGAATCCTCATGATCCGTGTTATCGTCTCTTCCTTTCCGACTGCATCGAACTAAAACTACAGCCGGACGCGCAGGATACAGAAGCGTAATAAAAAGGATCAGCATTGTATACTACCAATGCTGATCCTGTTTTTTTTACTTAAAGAACTGCTGCTTCGCTTCTTCATACATCCGGTCAACCTTCGCATATGCTTCGGCTGAGGGCGCATAGAGAGCGGTAATCAACGCCTTCCATACCTGCCAGCTTCTCAGTTTGCCGTCCGAGCGGAGCGGCTTGCGGATTTCTCTTTCATCGAACAATCCGCATTGTCCGTCCATGCCCTGTTCCCATTCGAAATTATTGGCGATTGACCAATGCAGGATGCCGTTGATAGGAACGCCTTCACGCGCTGCGCGCAAGATATGGCGGACCGTTTCAAGGATGACATACGGACGCTTCACGTCCCGCCTGTCTACCGCTCCGAATTCTGAAACGAATAAGGGCTTGTCAGGATAGAGCGTGTGTATCCTCTTGAGGAACGTGTAAATTCCCTCCGGATAGAGATCGCCGAATTTAGGGTGGTCGCTATAGACACGACCTTTCGGTTTCCTCGTTCCCAGGGGAGGGTACACGGAGGGCGCAGTCACGCGGCAATAATATTGCAGGCCGATGAAATCGCTGTGGCTGCCATCGCGTTCGAACATCTTCATGATCCGTTCATTGACAGAGCGCTGCAGCCAGCCGCCGAACCAACCGTCAAAATAGGTCCAGTTGTACCCGATGCCGGCTTTGACATCCGGACCGATCGACTTGATCCGTCCGTAGGCGATATCATGAGCTTCAACGAGTTTTGCCAAGACGCTGTTCCATGTCGTGAAATCCCGCTTACGATACGGCGGAAATTCACCGACAATATATCCATTGAGCGTGAACGTGCTCGGCTCGTTAAGGGTGATAATATGCTTCACTAATCCTTGTCTCAGGATAGCGTCGATGTCTTTACGTTTAAATCCCTTCAAACGCAAGATAACGCTCAAGGCATCAGTGTCAGACAGGATTCCTACCACCTGGTTGATAAAGAATTTGAAATGATAGACGGCATCTTCATGCTCCCAGCCGCCTTGATCAATCTCGCCGGACGGCGAAAGGGAAGTAAGGTACAGCGGCATCGGCCAGTGATAGAGAGCAAGCATCGGCTCCATACCTCTTAAACGGATGAGTGCCAGATGCTTTATGTATTCAGCCATCAGCGGCTTATTGAACTCGCCTTCTTTCGGACAGAGCCGGGCGAAATCCAATGATACGCGGAACATGCTTTCTCCAAGTTCTGCCGAACGTTCGATATAGCTTCCAGCATACGCATGGAATTTCGGAAAGGCTGTCGGATCCTGCTGGTGCTTGATCCGATCGGTCTTCCCATCGATGCTGCGCATCATCTCATGTTCCCAATCGGACGTGATGAGCGGTTCATTGTTCTTATCAAATATCAGGGGATGAGCCTGAAAATCCGACGTTACGCTGCCCATGAACCGAGGGGCTACTCCTTTGAGTATCGCACTGTAAGCCATGTCAGGCTCCTTTCTTTTTTAATTTTTTTGCAAAAAACTTCCTGTGGCTGTGATTGCCGACTATACCATATTCCTCCCCTTAAATCAAGGGCTGGATACTAAAAAACAGGCACCTGCCTGTCTTTTTCTGTGGGC
>CAYTLN010000020.1:0-11315 GCA_964438845.1 uncultured Gammaproteobacteria bacterium | reverse complement strand
TGGCGACATGGACATTCGCCGTATCGTCATTCTTGAAGCTGATCTTGCCTTTCTTAAGCTCGGCGATCGCGACGGCAGGATTAGGAGTAACCGTTTCGTTCTTCGGTGATGGCATCAAGCCGCGGGTGCCGAGGATCTTAGCGATCTGAGCAAGATTCTTCATCATGCCCGGTTCAGCGACAGCGACTTGGAAATCAGTCTTTTCAGACTTCTTGATCTCCGCGATCAAATCATCCCCGCCGACGATATCGGCGCCGGCTGCCTTGGCGGCAGCTTCATTGGCTTGTGAAACGAAAGCGGCGATACGGACGGTCTTACCTGTTCCGTGCGGAAGGGTGATAGCGCCGCGGATCTGCTGGTCGCCCTTTTTCGTATCGATGCCGAGACGGACATGAACTTCGACAGAGCTGTCAAACTTGGTTTTCGCGACTTGCTTGACGAACTCGACTGCCTCAGCGATCGCATACGCCTTAGTCCGGTCGAAAGGCAGCTCGATCTTTTTCTTAGAGGTCTTACTAGCAGGAGACTTCTTATTAGCTACTGCCTTTTTACCATCCGAAGCTTTAGCGGAGGACGGCTTCTCTTTCACTTTCTTTTCTGTAGTCATATGATTCGTGGTGCGGACGCCCTTCCGAAGCTTTAGCCAAGGAGGGCTCCCACAAATTAATAATAGATAGATTAATTCTTCTTGACTTCGACGCCCATCTGGCGGGCAGTTCCGGCAATGATCTTGGCGGCGGCGTCGATGTCGCGAGCATTGAGGTCAGGCAGCTTGATCGCTGCGATTTCCTTCAATTGCTCTTCAGTGATCGAACCGACCTTGTCGGTCAGCGGCTTGCCTGAACCTTTCTCGATCTTAGCGTACTTCTTGATCAGTTCGGAAGCCGGAGGCGTCTTGGTGATAAAGGTGTAGCTGCGGTCGGCATAGACCGTGATTTCTACCGGAACGACGTCGCCCATCTTATCGCGGGTAGCTTCGTTGAACTTCTGGCAGAATTCGGAAATGTTAAGACCGTGCTGTCCGAGGGCCGGACCGACTGGCGGGGCGGGGTTTGCCTGGCCGCCTCTAATCTGTAATTTTATTACGGTAAGAATCTTTTTAGCCATATTGATAGATTATGTTCGGTAGAAGCACCCGAATAGTTAGAATTCCCAATTTTCAATTTAAAATTTTCAAATCAAACCCATTTCTTGAAAATTTAGATTTATTTGAAAACTTATGCTTGAAAATTGGAAATCAAGTTTATATTTTTTTGATTTGGAGGAAGTCGAGCTCAACCGGGGTTTCACGGCCGAACATCGAAAGCAGCACCTTGATCTTGCCTTTGCTTTCATCGACTTCGATGATCTTGCCTTCGAGGTTCTTGAACGGGCCGTCGACGATGCGGACAGGGGAGTCGACCGAGACGTCCATCTGGAATTTCGGCTCTTCGACGCCCATGCGCTTCTGCAGATCCTTCACTTCCTCTTCTGAAACCGGGGTCGGGATGTTTCCCGTACCGATGAAGCCGGTGACGTTCGGGGTGTTGCGGACGGCGTACCAGGAATCGTCAGTAACGATCATCTCGACAAGGATGTAGCCGGGAAAAATCTTTTCCTCGATCACTTTGCGCTTGCCGTTATGGATCTTGATCTTCTTCTCTTTCGGAATCAGGATGTTGAAGATCTTGTCGCCGAGGTCCATCGAATCGACACGCTGGCGCAAATTCTGCGCAACGTTCTCTTCGTAGCCGGAATAAGTGTGCAGTACGTACCAGCGGCGGCCTTGGTTTAATGTTTGTTTTGCCATAGCCTTTTAGCGGTTAATGAGTGCTTGAAAGCCGAGGTTGAAGATATAATCGAGCGCGCCAAGGAAGAGAGCGACAGCGACGCTGACACCCACGACAAGGAGCGTATAATTATAAGTTTCCTGGCGGGTAGGCCAGGTAACTTTCTTCATCTCCGCGATCGAAGCTTTTATGTAATTGATGAGTTTGTCCATAAGCTTTTTCCTGACATGGTCAGGAGGGTTTAAAAAACAGCCCGGGCGGGCTATTAGGATGTTTTAATAGTACCAATTCAGCCTTTGCCTGTCAAGCATTCTCAAATACCCCATATGTCTCAAGATTTTAGTTTAATTTAAGCAAATATTAGTCATTTTTATTGACAGCCGAGCAAATGCGTACTATAAAGAATCGTGGTTATTTAATAATAAGCAACAAAAAAATAGGAAGGAGGCGATATGACGCCCCGATATATTACAGCGGTTGCACCTCTGCAATCCGGTTCGATCAGGCGACGCATAAGCTTGCCTATCCTGCCGACAACGCTTGAAAATCAGTGGATCATACAATTCGGTGTCCATTATTCTCAGGAAAAAGAAGCACTTGTTTTGCGTGATCATTTAGCGCGAGCGATAAAAGATTCAGATGCCGTAAGGCAAAAGGATCTTATCAGAGAACTGCATTCATTGTTCTTTCCGGAAATCCAGGCATGCCGCGGCGTTGATTTTTGGAATCAGAATGCGACGACCGCGCTTCGTCATCAAAGCCCCGGCATCAAAATAGTAAAAGATTCCATCTCATCAGAAATAAAAAGAGGCAAAGTGCTTGAAGCGATGTGCGGGATTGAAACATACATCCTCCCATCAGCTTTTCGTGAAGTTGTTGCCATCGACTACGCAGAAGAAGCGTTGTTGCGCTATCCGTACCCGGAACAACGCGAACGTATCCTTTTCGATATCGAACAATGGCCGCTTTCATTTTTTCCTCCGGAAAGCTTTGATGCGGTTGTCGTAGCTGAAGGATTCCGGTTCTTAAGCGATCCGCAGCTCGTCTATTCTGAGTTCAAGAGAATACTGAAACCGAACGGAAAGATATATCTAATCGAACATACTTTGGATAATTATGTTCTCCTCAGCAGGAAAAAACACTTTTCGGTTGATGAATGTTTTGCCGCCCTGAAAACTTCAGGCCTCAAGGATCAGGATTATGCCCGGCATGAGATAGATGATTATTCAATGTTTATAATTACCAGCGTAAAATAAACCACCCATTATCCCGGTCACTCCAGACCGGGATTTTATTATTTGGGAAAAGAGGCGAATGATAGTATAATAAAGCCATCCGTATATGACACTTGCCTCCCTCATGGCCGACTCCGGAAAGATTCTTGCCCAGTTCGTCTGGGAGGTTTTGTATTTTCCGATCTGGTGGTATACGAGAGGTTTTCTCAAATCGCTCATCTGGGCTAAGAATTTTTTGAGTGCTCGCTTGCGTGGTTTGGCCCTGCTCGTCTGGGTTAAGAATCTTTTCACCCCGATGTTCGGCCAAAACGATTGGGTCGGCAAGCTTATCAGCTTTTTCATGCGTCTAGTGCAGATTTTCGCCCGCACGATCGCCTTCATCTTCTGCATCGCATATGCGCTCGCCGGCGTGGCGCTTTGGCTTGTAGCGCCGCTCTATGTCGTCTATCAGCTTATTTTCCAGTTCACCGGCCGCTAATCGTATGCCTAGTCCTGCTTCTCTCAACAAGCCAACCTTCACTGTCTGCCCCGTCTGTAATGGAGCCGGGCGTTTGCGCACACTGTCCTGCACTAATTGCGACGGTATGGGGCTCGGCTCACTCTTTGAAGGCCGATTCTATTTTTTTAACCTAGCATTATCGCCGGCGGCCGTCCGCATGCGCGGAGCACGGCAATTAGCCGATAAGATTATCAATATCAGCGCGTCTGTCGTTGCCGGCATCGGCTTCTTGTGCCTCGGCTGGTGGCTGTACGCCTACGGACGTATCGACGAAGCCGTAATCACGGTTAGTCGCACGGCTTTGCGCGAGCTCATGTTCTGGGAAGCGCGTCACGGATTGCTTTTCATCTTCTGGCTGGCCATGATTCCGCTCCTCTTCGTCATGTACCGCCGCAGCCGCGCCCGCGACCTTGAACATCGCATCGAACATCCGACATACCGTTCCGAACAAGACGCTGCCGATCCCGTGCTTGAGTGGAAAGAAGTTATCCGCTTGCCGAAATCCAAGCGCGTCAATGTCGCCGAGGGCGCTGACGAGGCCGTTCAGAAAATTCTTGAACAGTCCGTCATCCTCGCTGCAAGCTTCCAGCATCCATCAGTAGAATCGCTTGAATTATTCGCGGCCATCATGTTCGTCAGCCCCCAGGCTTCGGCGCTTTTTTCACGCTTGAGCGTGCCTGACCAGAAACTGGTTGAAGGAATCGAACGCCAGCTGAACGCTGTCCCACGTACTCCGCTTGACGTAGTTTTCGGAGCTGAAGCTCGACAGGTAATGGTCGAAGCGTATATTTCGGCTTATAAAGCCGCCCAAGAAAAGGTCAGAGCTCTCGATCTCATCGGCCCGTGCATCAGCCTGAACCAACAACTTACTGAATTACTCTATGCCCTCGAAGTCGATACGACAAAGCTTACGAACGCCATCGCTTGGTTCAAAGTCACCGACCAACTGGTCGAGAACTATAAAGCCTATCGCCGGATGGCGAAGTACAAGCCTTCGTCCAACATGGATCGGGCATATACTGCCGTCGCAACGCCGTTGCTCGATCGTTTTTCATACGACTGGACGCTGGCGGCGAAATGGGGGAGAGTCGATATCTGTGTCGGCAGAGATAAGGAAGTCCGGTCGGTTTTCGACCGCATCGAGAGCGGACAAACCGGCATAATCCTGACCGGCCCGGCCGGAGTCGGAAAATCAAGCATTATCGGAGGTATCGCTCAGCTGATGGTCCTTGAAAACGTCCCGCCGCTGCTTCAGGACAAACGCCTCATCGAAGTCGATCTTGCTCGCCTGATCGGAGGCTCAACCGCCGCTGAAGCTGAAGATCGTCTCCTATCCGTCATCAATGAAGTGTCTCGCGCGGGCAATATTATCCTGTACATGAAGGATCTCGAACGCATTATGGGCATCAGTTCAGGCGGGGAGCAAAGCCTCGATCTCGGCAGCGTCCTCTCGGACGCGGTCAGTCGCCGCGTGATCATCTGCTTCGCGAGTGCCACATCCGAGCATTACACGAAATACATTGAGAAGACCTCCCTCGGGGAAACCCTCGCTCGCGTCGAGGTCAACGAACCGGAAATCAACGAGGCGATCTTGATGGTCGAAAGCAAGGTCGGCTTCATGGAATCGAAATATAACGTTTATTTTTCATACAACGCTTTGGCCGATGTCGTGACATTGACTGATAAGTACATCCATGACAAATATCTGCCGAACAAAGCGATCGACGCCCTCGAGTCGGTCGCAGTCAAAGTTTCCCGGCAAGCTGACAGGACGGTTACCCGTGAAGCGATCGCCGAAGTCATTACCGAGCTGACCCATATCCCGGTAACTAAGCTGACCGAAAGCGAGAGCCAAAATCTGCTTAATCTCGAAGATAAGATCCATGAACGCATGATCGGCCAGGAAGAAGCCGTCACGATGGTCGCCGCCGCACTGCGCCGTGCCCGCGTCGAGCTGCGTGAAGGCAAGCGTCCGATCGCTAACTTCCTGTTCCTCGGTCCGACCGGTGTCGGAAAAACCGAGCTTGCCAAGACGGTCGCCGAAACCTATTTCGGCCGCGAAGACTATATGATCCGCCTCGACATGTCCGAATACCAAAACAAGGACAGTGTCGCGAAGATGATCGGCGACCAGACAGGCGTCCAGGGATACCTGACTGAAGCCGTCCGGAAGATGCCGTTCTCGCTTATCCTGCTTGATGAGATCGAAAAGGCCCATCCTGATATCCTTAACCTTTTCCTGCAGGTGATGGATGACGGCCGATTGACCGACGGGCAGGGGAGGACGATTGATTTCACCAACTCGATCCTGATCGCCACTTCGAACGTCGGCTCCGCCTTGATCCAGGAGCATATCCGCGCCGGCAAGGCGATCGAAGCGATCAAAGAAGAGTTGATCGAGAAAGAACTCATCAAAGCGATGCGCCCGGAATTGATCAACCGTTTCGACGGCGTTATCATCTTCAAGCCTCTTGATCAAGACAATGTGGTTGCTATCGCTAAGCTTATGATGAAAAAGATTGCCCGCATGCTTGATGATAAGGGCTATGGATTCGAGATGAGCGAGACAGCCTTGCGTAAGCTCGCTGAGCTAGGCTTTGATCCTGAATACGGAGCCCGTCCGCTTCGCCGATTGCTCCAGGAAAAAGTCGAAGACGCGATCGCCACGAAAATCCTCGAAGGCGGCATCAGCCGCCGCGATACGCTTGTCATTGGAGATGATTTGACAATCACCGTCACTAAGGCCCCTTCGATCTAATATCCATGCGGTATATTTTCCCATTTCTGCTTACTCTTGTCGTAACGGTGATCGTCTCGCTCATCGTCCGGCAGATCGCATTGCGCATCGGCGCTCTTGATTACCCTGATGAAGGTCGCAAGCGACATCGAGGACCGACGCCGTTGCTCGGAGGAATAGCGATCTTCGTTTCGATAGCGACCAGCCTCATTGTCGGTAAAAATATTATCCTCTCGGGAAATCTCGAAGCGCATCACTGGCTCGGAGTATTAGTCGGCGCCTGCATATTGATTATCGGCGGGATTATCGACGACATAAAGAAGCTTTCGCCCGCTCAACAGATCGTATTTCCTCTGATCGCCGCCATTGCTGTCGTGGCCGGGGGAGTGGGAGTCGAAAAGATTACGAACCCCTTCGGCGGGTACATCTATTTCAGCGCCGCGCTTTCCGCGATATTCACGATCGTCTGGCTGCTCGGCATGACATATACGACTAAGCTCCTCGACGGGCTCGACGGGCTCGTCACCTCCGTCGCCGGTATCGGCAGCTTCATCATCTTCCTGTTCACGATGACTACCCGCTGGTATCAGCCGGATGTCGGATACGCCGCGCTGATGGTTTTCGCTGCTTGCCTCGGTTTCCTGACACTCAACTGGCATCCGGCCAAGCTCTTCTTAGGCGAATCGGGATCGCTGCTGCTCGGATTCATGCTCGGAGTCTTGTCAATCATTTCCGGAGGCAAGATCGCCATTGCTCTGCTTATCATGGGCATCCCTATCCTCGATGTCGTGTGGACTATCGTTCGCCGTACCTTTTCCGGCAAGAATCCGTTCCGCTTTGCCGACCGCCAACACCTGCATTTCCGACTCTTGGATTCGGGAATCGGGCCGAGGCTTACCGTTATCCTGTTCTGCTCCGCCTCACTTATTTTCGGCCTGAGCGCTCTGTTCTTACAGAGCCGCGGAAAGATAATCAGCCTTATCATCCTGGCCTGCCTGATGATAGCCGCCCTGGTCGGATTCAACCTCCTTGACAGACAGGTAAAATCCCGCTAATCTAAACCGTGTCATCCCAAGGCTCGGCCAAGGGATATTTCAGTTAAACCCTTCCCGCTTAGCAGGGGACTAGAGGGCTATTAATTACCATTTATGAAATTTGCCATTATCAAGACCGGCGGCAAGCAATATAAGGTCAAGGAAAATGATGTCATTTCCATCGAGAAGCTCAAGAATAAGGATGGGGAAGATGTCGCATTCGAAACATTGATGACATTCGATGACAAAGGAGCTATCACTCTCGGCACTCCTTCTCTCGGCGAAAAGGTCAAAGGCTCGGTCGTAAGCACGGCCAAGACCGACAAGATCAGCGTCATCAAGTTCAAGAATAAGACCCGCTACCGCCGAAACGTCGGCCACCGCCAGATCAAGACCAAGGTCAAGATCGCCTCGATCGCTTAAATGAGAAAAAAAGAAGAACGTCCTTAAAGGGCGTTCTTTTTATATACACTATAGGTTCTCAATATGTTGGGACAACTAAGAGCTTGAATTGCTCTTTGTCTTTCCCCGGGAATATATTTATCCGGAGCAGCCGCTTGCCCGTGTCTGGGAGCTTAGCTTTAGCATATAAACTAACGGTTTTGGGAACTTTCCTATCCCGCCGGATGCCGTCCTGGGTTTTCCCCAAAAAGAGGACTGTTTCACGGCACATGCTTTGCAAGCCGAGGATATTCTTTTCTCTCGTCAAGAACAGTGTGATCGCCGCCTGAATGATCTGCGTGATATGAGGGGCTATCGCACCGGCATCGGCTTTTTCAAACCGTTCGCTTTTATACGCCACGAGCCGCCACTCAGTTTCGGTCGGAGGCAGATCATGCAGCTTTCTTTGTAATTTCTTTGAGGCATAACGGATTACTATGCGTTTTTCCTCAGCATTAATCAGCTCGACCCAGCGTTCAATTGTCGCAAGGTTCATGCCTATGAGCGGCACCATGTTGCTCTTGCCGCGCATTCTGGTAAGCGTCGGTTGATCAATCTCTTTTTCTTTCCTGTTGAAAAGACGGCAGAATTCGTCCATCTTTCCCTTGTACACCCCTGCCAAGCAGGCGTTTATATACGTTTCTTCCGGCGTAAGCACGTTTTTATACCCCAGAATCTCCTTGATTGCTTCTATTTTCATCGATCTTTCTCCAGATAAATTATGAAATAACTGCTTTGTGTTTTTCTTATCCTATACCGAATGCGTAAAAAGTCAACGGGTTGACAACATCGGCTAAGCTGGTATAACTAGAGGAAACAAACGCTTTGTCCTTTGAAAGGGGGTCGTATGAATATATTTTCATGGAGCCAGCCCGCGAATAGCGAGGGGGTGGTCAGATTCAGGTCGGAATCGTTCTACAGCGCGTTCGGCGATAGATGCTGCGGTTCGATCAGGGAAATTGTAGTTGATGAAAGCCGTTGCCACATCTGTTTTATCGCATCACAACTTAAGGATTTCAACCACCACAGCTTTTTTATAGAAACCGTGATCCGCCGCTTGCTCAATATATGTGATGACACCGCACTTTCTGCTGCAAGCTCTTTCCGTTATTATTGCGATGACGCCGCGGAAGGCACATATGAAGGCTTGTTTGCAGGTCCTTTTATTGTGAATGTGTTCAAGACGGGGGAGTGGTGGAATAAAGAAAGCGGTTTGCCTAATTTTGTCAGCCTTGAAGACATCAACAGCCTGACGAATACAAGAAACGACGGGAGAGCGCCCGGCCTATTCGACCGCTAACCAATAGAACGCTCCGTTAAAAAAAGCATGCCTCACAGCATGCTTTCTTTTTTTCTTGCTTAAACCTCGTTCCTGAACTTCAGGGCATTCGACAGGGTCAGCTCGTCCGCATATTCGATATTAGCGCCGCTCGGCAAGCCTTTAGCGAGTCTAGTGACTCGTATATTAGAGGGTTTGATTAGCTTGGCGAGATAAAGGGCGGTCGTTTCACCGTCAAGCGTCGGATCAAGCGCCAGGATCACTTCCTTCGGCTTGAGCTGGCGGATGCGGTCGACCAGGCCCTTGACATTGATATCTTCAGGCGTGACGCCTTCGATCGTATTGATCGTCCCGCCCAAGACGACGTAATAGCCCTTATAGCTTTCTGTATCTTCTATGATGAGCATGTCACGGCTATCCGCTACGACGCAAAGAGCCGAGGGATCGCGGCGTTGGTCAGCACAGATCGAGCAGGGATCGGTTTCGCCGATGCCGTTGCAGACTGAACAACGCAGGATGCGCTGCGGCAGTTCTTCCAACGCTGACGCCATGTCCTTGAGCAGGGCCGGATTCTGCCGCAGAAGATAAAAAACGTACCGTTCAGCAGTCTTAGGACCGACCGACGGCAGTTTTGAGAACAGAGATATGAGACGTTCTAAGGGCGAGGGGAGCCGCATGCTAATTTACAATAAAACTTAAAGACAAATTATGAAACAAAAACAAAAATCTAAAGCAAAAGGTTTTTATTGTTTAAGTTTTATGATTTGTTTTGAAACTTGTCTTTTTATTTTTGTTTTTAAATATTACATCCCGAAATTCTTCAATCCGCCCATCGCCTGCATCTTCTGGGCGATGATCTTCTGGATCTTCTTGATCGCCTCATTGGCGGCATCCTTCGTCGCCGCTTCGATCTGGGCCTTGGTAAAGCCATCGCCGATTACCACTGAAGTAACTTCAAGATTGCCGTTCAGGCTGATAGTAACGCCGCCGCTTGAGCCGGTGGCCGATTCTCCGGACAACGCGTTCTGCATAGTCTTTGCCTGGCTGCGCAGGTCTTTGATCTGTTTCAGTTTTTCAAACATATGTGTAAAAAAATTAATATTCAATGGTATCGCTTCCCGGCGGAGCGACATAATCGCCCTTGGCCAGGTTCTTGAAGCTGACCGTATCTTCATCGAAGTAGAGGTCGACCTTGCCGGTCGGTCCGTTACGATGCTTGGCGACATAGATTTGGCCGATCTTTTTCTCGTCTTCGGACAGCTCTTCGATGTTATACCCTCGGTCGGCGGCTTTGCGGTAAATGAACATGACGACGTCGGCGTCCTGTTCGATCGATCCTGATTCGCGCAAGTGGGCGAGGCGGGGAATAGCCGGCTTCGTCTGTTCGACGGCGCGGGAAAGCTGTGACAGGGCCAGCACCGGAATATTGAGTTCACGGGCGATGCCTTTCAATGCGCGGCTGATCTCGGCGATTTCCTGGACGCGGTTGTCGCCGTATTTGCCGCGGCCTTCCATGAGCTGCAAGTAGTCGATGACGATCAAGCCGAGCTTATGTTCCATCTGCAGGCGCCGAGCCTTCGTGCGGATTTCCATGATATTGGCGCTAGCCGAATCATCGATGAAGATCGGGGTTTCCGCGAGGATTCCCATCGCGTGGCTGATTTTCGAGAAGTCGTCATTTTCTTCACGATCCGAGAGCTTACCGGTACGCATCCGCCAGAGGCTGACGCCGGCCTCGGCGCAGAGCATGCGGTCGACGAGCTGCTCCTTACTCATTTCGAGAGAGAACAACCCGACCGGAATCTTATTGATAACCGCCACTTGGCGGGCGATATCGAGAGCGAGCGACGTCTTACCGACGGACGGACGGGCTGCTAGGATGATCAAGTCGGATTTCTGCAACCCAGCCAAGAGGTTGTCAAGGTCGGCAAAGCCGGTCGCGAGTCCGCGAAGCTTACCTGACTGCTTGTGTAATTCGTCGATACGGTCGAACGCGTCGGACAAGAGGGCATCGATCGGCTGGAAGGCTTGCTTGAGGAATTTTTGCGAAACATTGAACAGCTTCTGCTCGGCCTCATCAAGGATCTTATCGATATCTTCATCCTCATCGTACCCGAGGCCGCTGATTTCAGAAGCCGCTGAAATGAGCCGACGCAAAGTGGCTTTGCGCTGGATCAACTCAGCGTAGTATGTGACGTTCGAGGCTGTCCCGACCGAATTAGCGAGGTTGGCGATATAGCTGCGACCGCCGACCTGGTCGAGCTTGCCTTTTTCTTCGAGCTTCGACGTCAAGCTCAGGATATCGATCGGATTGCGCTGGG
>CAYTLN010000019.1:0-12896 GCA_964438845.1 uncultured Gammaproteobacteria bacterium | reverse complement strand
TGCGGATGGTTTTGATGGGCGGTTGCGCAATCGGTCTGGGGGTTTTTGTGGGCACGTGGTTTTAGCGAGCTGAGTGCGATTACTACTGGGCTGCGTTGACAAGACGCGGTCTTTGAGTAATACTCATCTGTATGCTCACTTGTTCATTGCATATTTTTTAAACCATACTCTACAGGAGGTAGAAATTGAATAATCAACACATATTACGGATTATCATCGGAAACCAGGAATGTGCGAGGCATATCATCACCGCATTTTCCCATAGCGCAGTCGGTTCCAATGGAGCGCGTCTGGCTCTCGCCGCAGTCCTTGAAGCGGATGGAGACCCAAACTTGTACCGACACCGTAACATCCACCATCCTCAAATCATTTCTATCAGGAACATATTTGAGGGAGGGAACCTTAAGGATGCAAGAAACAAGCAGTTATTTTCCTACGAGAAGAAGATAAATACCTTAGTTTTCTGCACTGAAACGACATACCATCTGGCGCAGCGCGTCGGTACCGTCGCCGAGGCAATCGGCCGCTCCTTGGAGTACATCGAATTGGATGTGAAGAAAAGACCGGATTTGAGTGAAATGAGGGACCTCCGTGATAATAAGATATTGAGAGGGCGTTCAATACTGATGGGGATGCGTCTTGATATGACAAAATATCAGACAAGCGCCGACGGACTATTCGATTTCAGCAATGATATCTCGCTCTGTGCCGGGTACGTGGACCATCTTGTTCTGGACATCGGGGACAGTATGAGGCCGATCCCTCCAAGCGCGCTTATGCCGTATCTCCATTCAATCGAGAGCAAGATGAAAAAAGACGTATTGTCCGTTGGGATTTCTTTCTCGAAGGAAGATACGTTGCTCATGTACAGGGATGCTATACGCCAGTATTCGCTTGATATCCATATTGATAACAAGAAAGATGCGCTGCATTCTTCCGTCACGAAAGAATTCATCACCGCCGCCGACCTTGTGTATAGTTGATGTTTAGGTTTCAACCAATTTTTCCCGCCAGCAGTACGCCGGCGGGATTTTTTATTAAAGTATGGTACAATATCTCTATAAAACGCATGAAACTGATTTGCATCCGCCACGGCCAGACTAACTATAACGTCAAGGACCTCTGTAACGGCAAGCCGAACCCCAAGGTTCGGCTGACTGCGTTGGGACGGCAACAGGCCAAAGCGGCAGCCGATATCCTTAAGAAAGAGAAGATCGACGTCATCTTCATTTCTCAACTTCGTCGTTCTCAGCAAACGGCTCAGATTATCAATCGTTATCATAACGTTCCGCTGGTCATGGACAAGCGCCTTAATGACCGTCAGATGGGGCCGTATGAGGATAAGCCCGCTAGTTTGTTTTACGCCTGGCGCGACAGTCAGCGCAATCCGTGGACAGCTACGCCTCGGGGAGGGGAATCTTACGAATCATTGAAGAAACGGGCGAAAGCCTTCCTCTCCGACTTGGCAAGAACCGAGTATAAAGCAGTTCTTATCGTTACCCATCTTCCGGTGCTCAAGGTAATCCGCGGTCAATTTAAAGGTCTGTCGAATGCCGCGATGGACAAGCTTGATGAGAAGGCGATCCCGAATTGCAAAGTGTTCCGGTTCAGTTTGAAGCCCGTTGCGCAAAAGAAAAAGAAAGCATAATCTACGATCCTATGGCACAGAAAAAGAACGCTTGGCAATCGATTAGGGAATTGGGAAGAAAGTTCGGCCCGGGAGTCATTACCGGAGCCTCCGACGATGATCCGTCCGGCATCCTGACCTATCTTCAGGCCGGTGTCGTGCTCGGCGTTTCTTCCCTGTGGACGGCGTTGATTACGTTGCCGCTCATGTATACGATCCAAGAGATGTGCGGCCGGATCGCCCTCGTTACCGGCAAAGGACTGATGAGGCTTATTAAGGATCACTACTCCAAGCTGATTGTCAGCCTGATAGCGATCATTTCCGTCCTTGTCATTACGGTCAATATCGGGGCTGACTTATTGGCGGTCTCGATCGTTACCGAGAAGATGCTCGGGTTGTCACGCTTGTTCTGGCTTGTCATTGCCGGGGCCGTGATTACCCTGAGTATGGTGTTCTTTTCGTATGCTAAGTTTGCCAAGATCCTCAAATGGCTCACCTTCAGCCTTGTATTCTATATCGTTACGGTCTTGTATATCAATGTCGATTGGCGGGAAGCGATCCTCTCGACCGTTTGGCCGCAATTTTTCAGTTGGAATGCGACGTCGCTCATGATCGTCGTTGCGATCATCGGTACGACGATTTCGCCGTATTTGTTCTTCTGGCAGGCTGAGGAGGAAGTTGAGGAACGGCAACGGCACGTGAAAGAAGCCCATCTCAAGCGATTCGTCGTTACGAAGCATGAGTTGAAAGACTTGAAAGGGGATACCTTCCTCGGAATGCTCTTATCCAATGCCGTCATGTGGTTCATCATTCTCGGCGCAAGTAATTTGACTCGCCTCTACGGACTCCAAGAGATTTCCAGTTTCGATCAGGCTGCCTTGGCCCTCCAGCCGCTTCTCGGGGATAAGGCCTTTATCATATTTTCCCTCGGTATCATCGGAACCGGGCTTCTGGCTGTTCCGGTATTGGCCGGAAGCATCGGCTACATCATTTCCGAAGTCTTCGGCTGGCATAATGGCTTGAACTTAAAGTTCCGGCAAGCCAAGGCGTTCTATGGCGTCATCGTGGCCGCTACTGCCGTCGGTATCCTCTTGAGCTTTATCGGCCTCGACCCGGTCCATCTGCTCATCTATACGGCGATCCTGTATACGATCATCACGCCGCCGATCATCCTGATCATCCTGCGCATAGCCAATAATCAGGCGATCATGGGAGATAGGGTAAATACGTTGACAAATAACATATTAGGCTGGGGAGCGTTCGGCTTTATTACGGTTTTGACAGTCGCATATCTCATTTTGTTAGGAAAATAGGAAAAATCTTGACAAAGACGGTAATTTTTGCTATACTAATTTTATAATAATTTGTCAATAATCTATGGATTTTACCAAGGTTTTTGAAGACTACGCCGATCAGCTTATTAAGGAAAAGGGTGTTCCCCTTGATGCCGACGGCAGGGAGTTTTTCCTGAACGAATTGATGGAAAATATCAACCGTAAGATTATGGAGCAATTGCCCGAAGAAGTGATCGATCAGCTTGCCGACGCATTGGCGGCGAATGACACGGAGGGGGCAATAAAGATTCTAGACCAACATATCGGCGATTTCGGGGCCCTCGTCCGCGAAGCCGCCCTCTAAGAAATAAATCCTTAACGTTAAATCATATGAATCAGAACGAAAAAGTAGAGAAGCAGTCGAAGTGGAAGAGAGCTTTGAAAATGCTTATGGCCGGTGTCGCGGTTTCCTTGGCGTTAGCTCCGAAAGAAAGTGCAGCTACCGAATATTCGAAAGAAAGCGGCGATCCGCAGAAGCACGAAATGGAAGTTCCAACAATGGCGAAGATTCTTCCTCTCGCATATAATAAGGGTGCTTTGACGGCAGCCTTTGGTGATGATTATACTATCCAGATTTACAAGATGATTAAAAATCAGAATGGCACCCCGTTGAAGAAATTGATGCAGGAGAAAAAGTTTAGCAAAGGGGTGCATAGTATCGATTATGAGAAAAATGCTACGTACAAGATTTTAGACAGCCAGGGCAACGAGATTGGCCATACTGGCTTTACGCCGCGAGATATCGAAATGGCGGAAGAAAATGAGAAGAAGAGCCCCGAAGATATCCAAAAGTTGATCAATGAGACGGAAAAGAACTGGCAGGAAAGAGATCCGGCCGGTGGAGGAGAAGAGAAACCTGACCAGGCTCCTCATCAGCCGAATGTCGAGACCTCTGAGTCTAACATGTAATAGGTACCCTAAAAGAACTCCCGTGAGGGGGTTCTTTTGTATGCCTTGACTTTTCCGATTTTTCTTGCTATGCTGAGAGCAATAAATTCCTATGCCTGACTATTCTCCCGCCGTCGACGCGCTCGTTGCCCGTCTGATGCGCGAACAAGGACTCGACCCGAATGACGAAGCCGCTAAGGCCGCTTTCCGGACCGATACCCTTGATAAGATCAACCAGTACATCATCAGCCGGATACCGGATGACAAGCTCGACCAATTCGAAGAGCTGTTGGCCGAGAATAATCCGGAAAAGATTTCCTACTTCCTTGAAGAGGTGATGGGAAACTTGGAGAAATCCGAGGATGAAGCGCTTTATAATTAATCGCCATACTATGGGTATCGAGACCATGAGCCAGTTCGAAACTCCAGACGCCCGCCGTGAACGGATGAAGACGCAGTACGGCGAGAACCTTACCCAGGTCGTCCTCTCCAACGAGGAACTTGCCACGCGGGTAACGAAGAACCTTTTCAGCGAAAAGAACTAAAAAGCTCCGGTCGATTGACCGGAGTTTTTTATTGGCCTAACGTTAGGCCGTTTTTTTATATTGCGGGTACGACGGACGATTTGCTATACTACAAGCAGCACATCGTATGGACATTCTTCATAACCAACAGGAACTTGCCGGTTATTTCGCTGATTGTTTGATCGACCAGAAATATGTTTCCGGGCTTGATGAAGCTGGATACGAAACGATCCGTCAGGACATCATCGATCAGATTAATCGCGAGATCAGCCGCGTGATATTCGATAATTTGGCTCCGGAACAGCTTGAAGAGCTGGAAAATTTGCTTGACGAAGGCGATGGCCGCGTGACAGCCGCTTTTTTGCGCGAAACCATCCCGGATTTGAGACGTCTTATCTTAAAACGCCTGGTCAATCTAAAAGAAGAGATCGGCGCGGCTTAATTCACTAACTCAGAGCTTATGGGAATCGAAAATTTTTCATACCAAGACAAGGGCATCGACCGCTTCGACGGCAAGCACCATATCATCGCCGATATCGCTTTGAGCGGATTGTTCGAAGATGAAGACGATGTCCGCAGCGCCTTCAGCGAAACGATTGCCGAATAACTTTCTATCAAGTAAAACCCTCCGAAAGGAGGGTTTTTTGTTTTCTACAGAGTGGCGACATAGCGGTTGATAATTAACCGAGCTGTCATCTTTGCGAAGATCCATGCGTCTCACCCTTGTCATCCCAGCGTAAGCTGGGACCCAGGGTCAATTAGTATTTATATAAATCTTATGAAAATCACTAAATCATATTATGTCTATATTCTCGCGAGCCAACGAAATGGAACATTATATACGGGCACAACTTCTAATCTTTTGAAAAGAATCAGTGAGCATAAGAGCGGAAAGTATCCAGGATTTACTTCTCAATATAATGTAACGATGCTTGTGCATGTTGAAGTATTCAATAATCCTGTCGCGGCTATTCGACGAGAAAAGAATATAAAAGCCTGGAAGAGGCATTGGAAAATACAGCTAATAGAAACTAATAATCCATTATGGCGTGATCTATATAGCGAAATGATTTGATTACTGATCACTGGGTCCCAGCTAACGCTGGGATGACAAAAAATATAAACAGCCGACGCGAAAGCGTCGGCTGTTTTTCGCGATTACGATTATTTGTACTTCTCGTTGAAGTTCTCCGCGGTCGGGTCGGCTTCGATCTTTTTGAAGAGGGGGGCCGGGTCGGTTACTTTGACCGAGGCGAGCAGGAGACCGAGCGTATCGGCTTGCGGCCAGCGGTCAAGAGCGATCCCGAGCATCGCCTTGAGCTTATCAGAGGTAGCCGGAGTGATCGGAGTGATAAGGGCTGCTAGAGCGAGCGAGATATATGCCGCGCCGGCCATGATATCGAGATACCGCTTCTCATCGGTTTTTTTGACTGTCCACGGGGTCGTGTCAGACAGATATTTGTTCGCTAGAGCGGAAAGCTCGAGGATCGTTTCCCCGTAGCGCTTGAAGTTGCAGCCGGCAAGGAGCGCCTTGGCTTCAGCCAAGGCAGTCTCGGCCGCCAGGACGATTTCTTTGTCAGGCGCGGCTCCGCTGAAATTCAGGCCTTCTGAGAGTTTCAGGGTACGGAACAGGAAGTTTCCCAGGTTCGCGATCAGGAGATTATTCGTCTTGACGATGAAGTCTTCCCAGGTAAAATCGCTGTCCGCATTCTCCGGCATGATAAGGCACAGGTAAAAGCGTACGATATCGAGGCCGAAATCGTTAATAATCTTTTGCGGATCGAGGGTAACGCCAAAGCTCTTTGAGAAACCTTCGTTATTCAGGGTTAAGAACTGGTTGATAGCCGGAACGTCCGGCAAGTTCAGTTTTTCATCATACGCGTGCAGTTGTCCTGGCCAAAAGAGCGTGTGGAAGACAAGATTGTCCTTGCCTGCAAAGTAGTAATGTTTTGCCTCTTCGTTATACCAGAAGGATTTCCATTCTTTCCCGCCTTCTTCGGATTGCTTGACGGAAGCCGAAAGGTAACCGATCACCGCTTCAAACCAAACATAGAGCCGTTTATGGTCATGTCCGGCAAGCAATTTGCCTTCGGGAATCCGATCGGCAGGAATTTCGATACCCCAATCGATATCGCGGGTGACAGGACGGCCTTTTAACCCTTCTCCCAGCCAGCGTAATGATTCGCCGCGGATCCAGGGTCGCCATCCTTCCCCTCGCGTATCAACGTATTTTTTGAGAAAATCTTGAAGTTGAGGCCAATCAAAGAAGTAATGTTCCGTACTTTTCATGGTAACAGGAGTTTTCGAAAGCTTGCTGATCGGATTGATAAGTTCGCCTTGAGCTAGAAGCTTGCCGCAGTTGTCGCATTGATCAGATCGGGCGTCATTGTCATGGCAGTGAGGACATTCTCCCTCAACGTAACGGTCGGGAAGGAAACGGTTCTCTTGCTCCGAAAAATATTGCTCGGAAGATTCTTTGTACAAAAGGCCTTTCTCAATGAAGGCGACAAACATATCTTGGACAATGCGTTTATGCGTCGGGTTGTCAGTCCGCGTATATAAGTCAAAACTGAGGTTGAGGGCGTGGAATAATGCTTCATGCTTAGGATGGTATTCGTTGACGATATCGAGCGGGGTTAATCCGCGCTTGTCGGCTTCGATTGTCGTTGGCGTGCCATGGCAATCCGATCCTGAGACCATTAGCACGTCATTGCCGATGAAACGGTTGAAACGGGCGAAGATGTCGGCCGGGATCAGGTAGCCGGCCAAGTGGCCGAAGTGGATGTCGCCATTGACATAGGGCCAGGCCACGCCGATAAAGATTTTGCGGGGGTTCTGTATATCCATAGTGCGGTTATCGTATCCCATCGGCCTTAAAATTTCAATCCCGGCCGGAAAGCGTATGATATACTATCCGTATGGAAAACCAATCGCCGTGGCTGCATCAACTGAATCGCGTTCGTCCGATTGCTCAATTCAAGGGGCGGCATAGGGCTGACGTCGTCGTTATCGGAGGCGGTATTGCCGGCATTTCGACGGCGTATTTTTTATTGCGCCATACCGACAAAAGCGTCACGATGCTCGAGGCGGGAAATGTCGCCCATGGAGCCACCGGACATAACGGCGGCTTCTTGGCGACATATTTTGAGCGGACATTTTCAAGCCTTGTCCAGGAGTTCGGGCTGCAGTTAGCGGCCGAGGGCCAGCGAGAGATCGAAACCTCGTGGGATCTGCTTGAGGGGATGCGTTCTGATGCGGGACTGAAAACTCCTATGTGGCAATTCATCGGATATGCGGCCTGCGCTACATACGAGGAATTGCTCCTTCATCTTCGTAACAACGCGCTGCGTCAAAAGGCGGGATTGGGAACGAGCTTGATCATGGTATCGGAAGAAGCGGACTGCCTTCCCGATTTGCCGGAAATGTACCGCGCGTTGTATACGATCGTCCCGAAACGCAAGATTCTAGATGTAATCGAGACGGACGACGAGAGCTACTTTGCTGTTTTGCCGGCGCGCAAAGGGGCGATGAACAGCGCCGCCTTCTGTGAGGAGCTTGTCAGCTATCTGCTGTCCGCGTATGCGGGACGATTCACGCTTGCGGAGCATACGCCGGTAAAGAAAGTCGTGCTACGGAAAAAGGAAGCGGTGTGTCGGATTACGTGGAGCCATGCTGTCACGGCGGAATCGGTAGTGCTCTGCACGAACGGTTTTGAAAATGTGACCTTGATTAACAAAGCCGGATTGGCGATCAATGAGAAATTCCATCAGCTGGTCCGGGGGATAGTCGGGTATATGGCCGGCTATCTCGAGGAAGGCGTAAAGAAGCCGGGTGAGATCAGCTATTTGCCGAAGGACAATGTTCATGATCGGGACATATACGACGAAGCGCCGTATTTTTATTTGACCCGCCGCCCCTTCATGGATAATGAAAAAGAAAAGAATCTGGTCTGTATCGGCGGTCCCGAAGCGTTGATGGACGATACTAACCAATACCGTCGCGAGCATCCGTATCCGGAAGAATCAAAAATTCAGATTGATAATTTTTTGAAATATACCTATAAGCACGGCCTGAAAACCATCGATTATAAATTCCTGTGGCATGGGTTGATGGGATTCACGCCGAACGGAGTGCGGCTGATCGGTCCCGAGCCGTGCAATCCGAGGCTCCTGTATAATCTCGGCTGCAATGGTGTCGGACTGCTGCCGTCGATATACGGCGGACGCAAAATCGCCCGTTTCGTTTCGGGCGAGAAGCTGGAGCCGTCTATCTTTGATCCTCGCGATATGAGGCTGCGGCCCAATCAATGACACGTGTAAAAAATCCGGCTTATGCCGGATTTTTTGATTCATTTTCGCCGTTCTGTTGACGCCAAAGTGCGGCGTAGAGTGTCTTGTCTTCGAGCAGCTTGTCATGCGAGCCGGTTTCAATGACCGATCCCTTTTCAAGTACGTAGATCCGGTCGGAGTGCATGATGGTTGATAGGCGATGGGCGATCTGGATTGTGATGAGATCCGGCTTGGAGGCGGTTATTTCCTTGATAGTTTCAATAATCGATTGTTCGGTAATGCTGTCGAGGCTCGAGGTCGCTTCATCGAAGATAATGACATCCGGATGGCGGAGCAATGCGCGGGCGATCGCCAGACGCTGTTTTTCGCCGCCAGAAATTTTCAGGCCGCCTTCGCCGATCTTCGTCTCAAGGCCTTCGCCACCGCGTTCGAGCAGTCCGAGAGCCGAGGCCTGCCGGAGCGCTTCAAGGCATTCTTCGTCTGCCGCATTCGGATTCACGAAGAGCAGGTTAGCCTTGATCGTACCAGCGAACAATTGGGTGTCTTGTGATACGTAGCTGATTTTCTTCTTGAAACTCTCGAGGCGGATCGTTTTCGTATCGAGACCGTTGATCCGGATGGCGCCTTCGGTCGGCTGATAGAGGCCGAGCAACAGCTTGATCAAGCTTGTCTTACCGGCGCCCGACGGACCCACAAAGGCGACGGTTTCGCCGGCTTTGATCGATAATTTGATGTGGTCCAGGGCGTGGGCGGAATTGCTTTGGTATTGGAAGCTGACATCATCGAATTCGAATGAGCCGATACGGTCGATATCATTCGTACGGCCTTCAGTCGCTTCCGGATCCATCTTCAGGATCTGGTCAAGCACTTCGTTCGACGCCTTGGCCTCCTGGTATTGAGTCGCGACATTTGAAAGCTCATAGAGCGGACTGAAGATGAAGAAGGAATAGAAGAGGAGGCTGAAGAATTGGCCGAGCGAGATCGCTTCCGAGAAGATGAGCCAGAGCATGAGGAAGAGAAGCCCGGAGCGGAATATATTGATGAGCGTGCCTTGGATGAAACTGAGTTTGCGGACGAGCTTTATCTTTTCGAGTTCGAGCGAGAGGATTTCCTGGTTGACCGTATTGAGCCGATCGGTTTCTTGCTGTTCAAGGCCGAGGCTCTTCACGAGTTCGACGTTGCGCAGCGTTTCGGTGGTCGATCCGGCAAGGGCGCCCATCCGGGAAACGATCTCTTGCTGTGATTGCTTGATCCGCTTGCTGATATAGAAGGTGAAGGCGCCGAGTGTCGGCAGCAGGAAGACGAAGGCCAGGAATACCGCCCAATGGACGACGGCTGAATAGATTAAGACGACGACGAGCCCGACGCAAGCGACAAAGACGATATTAATGGCGCTCGTAATGATCGCTTGGTTGTCCACGCGAGCTTTTTGGATCTTCTGCAGGATTTCGCCTGATTTCTGGTCTTCGAAAACGAAATAGGGGAGGCGGAGCGAGTGGCTTATCGCGCGGGCATAGAGCGAGGTGCCGATGTTCTGCGTGATGAAATTGACGTAGTAGTCCTGAAAGTTCTTGGCGATTCGGGAAATAAGGGCGACGGCCACCGATGCGAGCAGCAGCATGCCCACGCCGCGGATGAAATCAGCGGAACTCATCTTTCCGAGCTGCGTCGCATAGTTATCGATAATCAGGCGGAATATCTGGGGATCGAGCATCGAAAATACCTGGTTGATCGTAGCCAAGCCGAGGATGAGCGCAAGCTTCTTCTTATGTTGCGTTAGATAGAGGAATATCGGTTTCATAGTTTCTTAAGAATACTGGAAAACATGGCTTTTGTCCAGGGTTGCATAGGAAAAAATCTGATGATGCCGTATAATACCGATATGAATATTTCTTCACTTTCCGCTCGAGAAATCCTCGACAGCCGCGGCAATCCGACGGTCGAAGCGACTGTCATCCTTTCTGACGGATCAACCGGCACCGCTTCAGTGCCTTCAGGAGCCTCTACCGGCAGCTATGAGGCTATTGAGCTGCGTGACAAGCGTTCAGACCGCTACAACGGCCTGGGCGTCCTGCACGCGGTCAAGAATATCGAAGGTCCGATCGCCGATATCCTGAAAGGTCGCGATGCCGCCGACCAGCGTTCCATCGATCGGGCGATGATCGACCTCGACGGGACAGAGAACAAGGCCAAGCTCGGCGCCAATGCCATCCTGGCCGTGTCGCTGGTCGTTGCCCGGGCGTCTGCCGCCGCCAGCAAGCTGCCCTTGTTCCGCTATCTCGCTTCGCTCGCCACCGTGTCCGCTTCGGACCATGTATTGCCGATGCCGATGATGAATGTCCTGAACGGCGGCGCCCATGCCGGCTGGACGACCGATATCCAGGAATACATGATCGTGCCGAACGGGTTCGAGACGATGGCCGACCGCGTCCGCGTCGGAACGGAGATCTATCATGCGCTGAAAGATGTCGTCACTGCCGCCGGATATGCGACGACGGTAGGGGACGAAGGCGGATTCGCGCCGGCAGTGCCAGATAATGAAGAGCCGTTCAAACTCATCATCCGCGCCATCGAGAAAGCCGGCTATGCGCCGGGAGACGATGTTTCGCTCGCGATCGACGCCGCGGCTTCGGAGTGGCATAAGAACGGCCAGTATCATCTCAAGAAAGGCGGCAATATGGATGCCGGAAAATTGGCCTCCTGGTATAAGCACCTGCTCGCGACGTATCCGATCATCTCGATCGAGGATCCGTTCGGCGAAGACGACTGGTCGGCCTGGACGACTTTCACCGCTTCGGAAGGCGACGGAGTCCAGATCGTCGGCGATGACCTCTATGTTACGAACGTCAATCGCCTCGAGCGCGGCATCCAATCGAAGGCGTCGACAGCGATCCTTATCAAGCCGAATCAGATCGGAACCCTGACCGAGACGATCGAGGCGATCGAGCTGGCGCAGAAAAATAATTTGAAGACGATTATTTCTCATCGATCCGGCGAGACGCTCGATGATTTCATCGCCGACCTTTCCGTGGCGTTGAATGCCGGACAGATCAAAGCCGGCGCGCCGGCCCGCGAAGAACGCGTCGCCAAGTATAACCGGCTGATGGAGATTGAGAAGGAAATGGAGACACTGTAATGCAAAGGAATTCCCTAAAGGGGTCGCTTTTCGTTTTTCTTTCCGCTCTTTTATTCGGCAGTTATGGCATATGGGCAGTGTTGCTCAGCTCTGATTTCGGTGTATTCTTCCAGGGCTATGTTCGTTCACTACTAGTGTTAATAGTACTGGTTCCTATCATCATCATTAAAAAGTCATGGATACCTCTTACCAAGCATGATTGGATTAAGTATGCTTGGTGCTGCGGTTTTGGTATCTTCACTCAGGCTCCTTTGTACTACGCATTTCAAAATGCCGGGGTAGGGATATCAAGTTTGATGTTTTTCTCGGCTCTTTTGATTACGTCTTATGCCGTCGGCTTTGTACTCATAAAGGAGGCGTCTACGCGGACTAAGTTGATATCTCTGGTTCTGGCAATTATCGGATTGAGTTTTACTTTCTTTAAATCCCTCGAGTTTTTTTCATTAGCAGCCTTGCTATTGGCGGCGCTTAATGGAGTGGCGAGCGGAGGTGAAGTGGCGACGACCAAGTTAGTTCCGGAAAAGTTTTCCGCTTTACAGACTTCAGTTATGGTTTGGGGAGCGATATTCATAAGCCATCTCATCGCTTCTTTCGTAGCGGGAGAGCAGCAGATTGTACCTGCGTTGAATATCCACTGGCTGGCCATGCTCGGATTTACCGTTGCAGGCATTATGGCATTTTGGCTCGTTATTGAAGGTTTCAAATATGTTGATGCCACTGTTGGTGGATTGATCGGTTTGCTTGAGGTCGTTGCAGCGATTATTTTCGGTGCTATTGTATTTCATGAACAGATTACTCCGCCAATCATTATCGGTTCGATATTAATAATCGGAGCTGCCGCTTTGCCTCATATAAAGTGGCGTATAGTGATGCAGCAAAACTAAAAGTTACAGTTCTCTGTTTTCAATGCTTGCCTTGGGCTCCAAAAAACTCACCCGGAAAGGGTGAGTTTTTATCAGGGAAAATCAATTTTTATCAGTGCTTTCGCCGAAGGCAAAACTGTGGTTCAGACAATTTAAAAATCCAGATTCTGTACCTTCTGCGCGTGCGTTTGGATGAAGTGCTTGCGGGGAGCGACGTCGCCGCCCATCAGCATCT
>CAYTLN010000018.1:0-14980 GCA_964438845.1 uncultured Gammaproteobacteria bacterium | reverse complement strand
GGGGAAGACGGGGTTCGAACCCGCGACCTCTGCCAAGTAGGCCAGCGCTCTAACCGACTGAGCTACTAACCCCTTTGATTCAAAGAACATTCATGGAACTTACTAAAAGTTCCGAAGAGCCACTGACAGGACTTGAACCTGCGACATCGGCATTGACAATGCCGCGCTCTGCCAACTGAGCTACAGTGGTATCTGAGAAAAAAATCAAAGAAAAAAAGAGGAAGAAAGCCATCCTTGGCGTAGCACCGAGGTGAAACGTTTCCATGTGTCATCTCCTTTTTAAAAGTTTGGAGGTACCACGGCAAGGATTGTTGCTATCGATACTGTGTAACGAACAGTGGTGCTCGATCGTTAGGAGTAAGTGCTGACTAGGCATGTTCTCTTTCCGACCTGATCGAGGATTCGAATATGACTGAATCATCTGAGGAAATCCCCGTAGCTACATCAGCTAAAAGTATTCCTATCTATGAATCCCATTCACAACGCACCAAAAATGTCGAAATCAATATAAATAATCTGCCGCATGGCAGTGAAGGGCTTTCTTCCTTTTATATGTACCAGTTTCTAAACTACTCCTTTGGTCAAAGGCTGTCAAGACCATATTATGTAAGATTCACCCAGAGCGTTATTAACCCGAAGCCGAGGAAAAAGATAAAAATAAGAGCCCGCACGATGCGCCGCCAGAGCGCCGGCTGGAACGGTTTCGGCAACATTTTCTTATTGAGGTAGCCGACGAGGACGATATGGATGATCATCGCCCAGGCGTTGATTACCGCGGCGGTAACGAGCAATGTTTTCGGCTCGGTCAATCCGAAGATGAAGAACAGGCAGCCGAAGGCGATCTGCGCCCAGACGAATATATAATAGATGCGTGTCAGGTTGACGCGGGAATGCCCTGTCTTTTCAAGCTTCTTCAAGGCTACATTCTCGGCAATCATGCGGGACGTCGAATCAAGGATGCCGAGCTGGGTCTGCATCAGGAAGACGCCGATGACGAGCAGCAGGGCGACGCCGGCCCACGGCCCGAGCAACTGGGAAATATACGCGCTTTGCGTCAGGACGAACGATATCCCCTGGCTGTTCGCCTCATGCCCGTACGTCGTCGCGTATGACAGGATCATGAGCAGAGCCATGGAAAAGAAGCCGAGCCCCCAGAAGACAAGTCCATGTTCGAGATTGATCGTCTTCCACCAGCCGTAAAAATTTCGGACGTTCGCGGGCGTGGCTTCGAACGCTTCCCCGGAAAGCTTTATTTCCTGTTCGAGGGCGCCGGGTTTGAACAGTCCGGCGATCTTCTGCGAATACATTCCCATGCCGTAGCCTTTTTCTTTTATGTAGATCGACTGGGCGAGATTGAGGTTGCCGGCGGCGCCAGAATATGCGAAAGCGCCGAGGAATGTCGCCAAGCTCAAACCGTCGGGAATAAAACGATAGCCCGGCCCGATGCCGACCAAGCCCGCGGCGGCGGCGGAGAGGATTTCTTTATCGATGACGAGGATGACGAGGAAGAGGATGAACGGGATCCCGACCAGGATAAGCGTCCTCGTCAATTTCTCCATGAGCGCGTAGACGGTCGTGCCGAGGCTGAGGATCAGGCCGAGGAGGATGAGCAGGCCGATGGCGATCCAGCGCGAATCAGCGATGCCGAAGGCGGCGCCGATGGCATGCGCGCCGGCGGCCGTGATGCCCGGCAGCGCGAAACCGACGAACGTCGAGAGGATGAACCAGTACGGCGCGAAACGAAGCAAGCGGGCGAGCCCGGTAAAGACGCTCTCGCCCTTGACCAGGGCGTAGCGTTCGATTTCCATGTCGATGAAATACTGGAAGGTGATGCCAAGCAGCGCCGCCCAGAGCAGCCCGAGGCCGTAATTCGCGGTCAGGTACGGCCAGAGGATCAATTCGCCTGAACCGAGGCCGAAAGCGAGGATGATGAAGCTCGGACCGATGATCCGCCGCAAGGCAATCGCTTTCGGAAATGACTTGAAGTCTGTCTTAGGCATGAGGAGAAAATATTGGTATACTGGAAGTATACCATAGACCTATGAACCCACTTCAGGCCATCATTCTCGGTATCGTCGAAGGACTGACCGAGTTCCTGCCGATCAGTTCGACGGCTCACCTGCTTGTCGCGAACCGCCTGCTCGGGCTCGAGATCGACAGCTTCGTGAAGAGCTTCGATATCTTCATCCAGCTCGGCGCGATCCTCGCCGTCGTCGTCCTCTACGTCCGCCGCTTCATCGTCGAACGCCGGACGCTCATCGCCGTCGCCGCCGCTTTCATCCCTACGGCCATCATCGGGCTCCTCCTCTATCCGGTCGTCAAATCACTGCTGCTCGACAGCCTCTTTCTCGTCGCCTGGGCGCTCATCATCGGCGGCCTCTGCCTCATCCTCTTTGAACGCTGGCATAAAAAGCGGAGCGAAGGAACGCAGACGGTCAGCAATAAGAACGCGGCCGCGATCGGACTCTTCCAGGCGCTGGCCCTCATCCCCGGAGTTTCACGCGCCGGAGCGACGATCATCGGCGGGCTCGCTCTCGGCATCAGCCGCAAGACGATCGTCGAATTCTCTTTCCTGCTTGCCGTGCCGACGATGGCGGCGGCCGTCGGCCTCGACCTGCTCAAGAGCGATTTCACCTTCTCATCGAACGAATGGCTCCTGCTCGCGATCGGTTTCGTTGCTGCCTTCCTGACCGCCTTGGCCGCCATCCGCTTCTTCCTGTCTTTCATCGAACGCCGCGACTTCACGCTCTTCGGCTGGTACCGGATCGCTCTCGGCGCCGCCATCATCATTTTCCTTCTCTAAATAAAAACTCCGCCAACGCTTCACGTGACGGAGTACAATATCAGGACCGAACGGTCCTGTCATTATTTTCTCTGCACTTCCAGAGTAATATCATTCCCCCACAGTTTAGGAGAATAGCCGGCGGGGTGGATTGAAATGCTTTTCTTCGCATAGACCACCTTCAAATATTCTTTGTCCATAAACCGGCTCCCGGGACAGATAATCGTATTCCCTTCAAAGAACAGGATGTCCTTATTCTTCGGCTGGAATACCAGATGGGCGATGATCGCTTCCTTCAGCGTCAACCCGTTCTTTGCCGGCAGCTTCTTCCCGCCGTTATCCGAAATGACCGAACTGAGGATCGCCAGATACCTCTTCTTCGGCTCATGATCCGTAAATGACATGTTTGCTTCCTGCCGCAGTCCGTTATTATCACAGACATAGATGTCGATCCCAACGGACCTAAGCAGAGCGAATAGCTTCCTATAGGAATATTCGGGAATAATGACGCCAAGCTCTTCTGCCGACATACGGGACCTCCACTCAGGACGGAGCCTCGTTCCAAAGGTCTTATTATAGAGCCTCTCATGGGATACCCACCGCTCTCCAAACGTCGTATGCTCTAAAATATTGGTTAAGAAATTTTTATTTGAAGTTGTAAAGATACTTTGATTGCTGATCTTTTTTTTATTCATCCGCTTCTTCTCCTCTCGGTTTTGTTTTTCTTCATATAACCCAAATAACTCCGCTTTGTCAATATGCTCTGCTTTCATTGACAAAGCGCCTTATTTTTGCTATTTTTAGATGCATACGCTGATTATCAGCTGCCTAGCGGCAGCTTTTTTATACCGATTGTATGGACTTACGAAATATCGCGATTATCGCCCACGTCGACCACGGCAAGACCACGCTCGTGGACGCCTTGCTGAAACAGTCGCAAACCCATCTCAATAAGGAAACCGCCGATTCGACCCTGATCATGGACTCGAACGAGCTGGAACGCGAACGCGGCATCACTATCTTTTCCAAAAACGCTTCCGTCATTTATAAGGACACGAAGATCAACATCATCGACACGCCGGGGCACGCCGACTTCGGCGGCGAAGTCGAACGCGTCCTGAAAATGGCTGACGGCTGCCTCCTGCTCATCGACGCTAAAGAAGGCCCGATGCCGCAGACCCGCTTCGTATTGAAGAAAGCCCTGAGCCTCAACCTGCGCGTCATCGTCGTCGTCAACAAGATCGACAAGCCGGGCGCCCGTACCGATTTCGCCTTGAACAAGACATTCGATCTCTTCGTCGAACTCGGCGCTTCTGACGAGATCATCGATTTCCCGATCATCTATGCCTCTGCCAAGAACGGATTGGCCGGCGATGCCGATAACATGGCGGCGATGAAAGACATCACGCCCGTTTTCGAAGCTATCCTTAAGCATGTTCCCGAGCCGGTCGGCGATGCCTCTAAGCCCCTGCAGATGCTCGTAACGACGATTTCCGGAGACGCGTTCAAAGGCCGCCTGGCCACGGGCATCCTCTATAACGGCTCGATCAAGATGGGCCAACAGATCGCCCGCATCAAGCACGACGGAACGAAAACCATGCACCGTCTCGTCTCCCTGATGACATATCAAGGGCTTGATCGAGTCGATACGGATACGGCGCACGTCGGCGATATCATAGCAATTTCAGGCATCGATGACATCAACATCGGCGAAACGATCGCCGATCCCGTCGAAGCAGTCGCTTTGCCGATCCTGACGATCGAAGAACCGACCGTCCAGATGGTCTTTACCGTCAACGACTCGCCGTTCGCCGGCAAAGAAGGCAAATTCTCGACTTCGCGCCAAATACAAGAACGTCTCGCCAAAGAACTCGAAAACGACATGGCGCTTCGGATTACGGATCATTCTTCCGGCGGCTGGGTCGTCTCGGGCCGAGGAGAGCTCCACCTTGCGATCCTGATCGAACGCCTCCGCCGCGAAGGCTTCGAGTTCCAGGTCTCACGTCCGCATGTCATCACCAAAGAAGCCAACGGCAAGACCCTCGTACCGTTCGAGCAGGTCTTCATCGAAGTTCCTGACGAGTACTCCGGCAACGTTATCCAAAAACTCGGCTCTCGCCATGCGGAAATGAAAGACATGCGCAAGGAAGGCAATACGACATTCCTCGAATTTATCATGCCGACGCGCGGCCTCTTCGGCTACCGCAGCGAGTTCCTTTCCGACACCCGCGGCCTCGGCCTCATCAACGCGAGCTTCCTGGACTACCGCCAAGACAGCGCCGAATGGCCGGAACGCGACCGCGGCTCATTAGTCGCTTTCGAAACCGGAACCTCGAACCTCTACGGTTTGCTCAACATCCAAGGACGCGGCACGCTGTTCTTCGGCCCCGGCATCCCGGTCTACAAGGGCCAGGTCGTCGGCCAGAACGCCCGGTCGGAAGATATCGAAGTGAACATCTGCAAAGCCAAGCAGCTGTCGAACATGCGGTCGAAAGGCGACGGCGTCTCGGAGCACTTCAAGGCGCCGAAAACGATGGACCTCGAAGAATCCCTCGAATATATCGGCGATGACGAACTCGTCGAAGTCACTCCGCTCAATATCCGCATCCGCAAGCTGACGCTCGATAAGGCGATCGCCCGCAGGAAGGAATTGGGGATCAAATAGAACCACTGATATTCACTGATTAAGAACTGAGACCGCAGATAAACCCGCCTCTCGCAAGAGGCGGGTTTTGTATTGACTTGCTACAGCATATTGGTATAATGCACTATCCGCTAATAATGGCGGCTACACATTAAAAATGGCCAGGGATTACCCAGGCCGAAAAGGAGCATATAATGCCAATAACAAAAACAAACGCAAAATTTTATATTAATGATATTTTTGAAAACCAAAAACGATCGAGTGAAACGCTGAAACTGCAGATTGCAGTGAAACGCCGAATATTTCTTATTATGAATCTGTCGGCCGATTTCCATCTGCAAAGCCTTGGCAATTTCAAGATACTCAATCCGAAAGACGATAAGCCCTTATTACTCTCACACGAATCCATAAAAATTAATATCCCTGATGAAATTACCCTAAATTACCGCTGCATTTTCTTTACGCACGAAGATTATTCAGAAATCAGCCCTAACTCTGAGAAGTCGTTAGAAGGAATTGCGATTTCTACCAGCGGAGAAAGTTTTCACTTTATAGAGTTAACTTGCAAATACTCTGAGGAAATAATAACAGTTGACATTTCTTGTAATGCACATTTGAAAAGATGCTTAGAGGATTGTCGTCTGATATATGATCGATTAGGATCTCTAATTGAAAAATGGAGAAATATTACACGAAAGAAACTAAAGCTTATCGAGAGAGCCTATAAGCTAAAATTTGTTGAGGATCAGGAATTATGTAAAGATGATCAAATCAGGGAAGAAAATGCTTTCAAGCTCTTAGAAGAATAACGATGAAGCCAGGAACCTTATATTCCTGGCTTCTTTTTATTTAGTGTATTCAGAGTAGCTATCAGTGCGCTCAGTGGTCCTGACTATTCTTCCCCAAGCTGGATCTCAACCTGCTCCCACATCTCCATCAGTTCATCCTTGATGAACGACATGTTCTCGTCTTCATCGACTTTGCCGCGCTCGATAAAGAAGTCGATCGTCTCATCGACGAGCTCGCCGTAGGCGGCTCGGTCATAGGCGGCCTGTTCGCGCATCTTTACGAGAACCAGTTCGAGTATTTCGTGGGCTAGTGGGTCCATAGTCAGGTCAGTATACTCAGCCGAGGGCCCTTTGTCAACCCTGTCCGCTGGCGCGAATGCTTTACAAAACCGAAAAAACAGTGCTATGATACGGGTAATTCATTAATTCAGTGCACCTATGCCTAATATACAATCCGCTAAGAAAGAGCTGCGCAAGAGTATCAAGCGCGCTATGAGAAACGCCGAAGTCAAGGACCGGATCAACCGCCTGACGAAGCAGACGAAGAAAGCCATCGCTTCAAGCGAAGCGACCGCCGCCGACCTCCTCCGCCAGACCGCCAAAGCCCTCGACAAGGCTGCCAAGAAAGGCCTCATCAAGAAGAATGCCGCCAGCCGCAAGAAGTCGCGCCTCCATAAGAAGCTCAACGCGACGAGCAAGGCGAAGAAGAAATAACGCCCTCACCCAATTCTGCCGCTGAGCGGCAGAATTACCCTCTCCCTCTTCGAGGGAGAGGGTGTTTTTATTTTCTCATATGTCATGGAATGAAAAGTTACAACAAGCTCGTGAACTGCGGCAACGCCAAACTCGAGCGGAAAAGATTGCCTGGCAAGCTCTCAGAAATCGAAACCTTCAAGGATATAAATTCCGACGTCAGCATATTATCGGCGGTTTTATAGCTGATTTCTACTGCCCCCAGTTAAAACTTATTATCGAACTTGATGGAAAGATCCATGATAGCGACATGGCCCGATCTAATGACCTGAGACGAGAAATAGTTTTAAAAAAATATGGATTAGACATCCTTAGGATCAAGAACCAACACATTATAGATAATGCGGATAGTATACGTCTCTTCTTGGCCCGAACGATACAACAAACCCTCTCTCTCGAAGAGGGAGAGGGTGGTCCGCCAGTCGGCGGGCCGGGTGAGGGCTGAACCTATAATCTCGCGATAGCGACCGGCAATAATTCTTCTAACGAGCCCTGGCCCGTCTTCTGCTTATAATCAAGTTCGATAAGGGTGTTGATGATCCGTTCGAGTGTCTCGAAGCTGAATTTGCGCACCTGATTGATGCTCTTCTCCAGGACATACGGATGCAGGCCGAGCTGCGAGGCGAGCTCGCGTCCCGCGCCGCCCGAGTCGAGCGCCTGCCTGACGGAAGCGAGCGTCTTGAACTGCCAGAGCATCATCGTCAGCAGGTAATTGGCATTGGTACCGGCGTTGACCTGGTCTGCCAAGAGCTTCAAGGCGACGGCTGTCTGCTTGTTGCCGAGAGCGTCGGTCAGAGCGAAAATATTATCAGTGATCGACTGGCTCACGAGCTCGCGGACATCGGCGTCGGTGATGGTTGCCTTCTCTCCGTCGCGCGCCAAGGCATAGGCGGACAGCTTCTCGATTTCCTGCGACAACGGCCAAAGATCCATGCCGATCAGGCGGACGAGCGTGGTCGCGGCCGCAGCGGAAAGCGCGGCTCCCCGTTTGCCGGCGAGCTCCGCGAGCGTCTTTGTCAGCTGGGCGGGAGTGAGCATCTGGAAGGCCTGGACGAAATCGGCTTTGCCGAGACGGTCGAACAGCTTCTTTTCCGCTTTATTGAGGGCGACGAGCTTGTCGTCCCCGGATGGCTTCATGATCGAAACTTTCGCTCCGGTCTTTTTCTCGGTAAACGAAGATTCATAGACGACAAGGATGTTCTCGTTCTTCTTCTGTTCGGAAATGAAGTCCGTCAACGCTTCGATAAATTCCTTATCCTTATTCGCGAGCGGATTAGTCAGGACGATGAACCGGCGCTTGGCGAATAATGACTGCGGCCGATAGGCGTCAGACAGTTCATCGAGGGTCGTCTTTGCGCCGTCGACGGCAAGGACGCTCGAGCCGGTCGGGTCGATATCCTTGATGAATTTATCGCGCAATTGGGCGATTTTCTGCCTGGCTCTGAAGTCGTCCGGGCCGTAAAGGAAGATGATCATAGTGTAGGGAGTATAACGTTTTCCGACGTATTTTTCAATCAAAATAAAAAGGCCTGTTTTACAAGCCTTTTAACTTTTCTACGTTGATAACTGCTTAGCAATCGCGTATCGGAATGGCAAAATATTCTTTAAGCCTGCTGGCTGTACGTGCCATCAACTTGTTCCATATATATAAGCATATGGCAGTGATAACAATTGCTTCGAGATATAATATGATCCTGCTAAAGAAAACCCCTCTTGAAATATCTGGTTCTTTACCCTCCCAATGATAACCGAAGCTTGAGTATATCATCAACCCTGCTCCGATGATTTTGCCTATAAGGAAGCATATCATGCAGACAGCCAAGAGAGAGGAGCTAAAATCACGCCCCGTCCATACATTTAAGAAAAAGTCAGTCCTGCATACAATAAACATAACCGCTATTGAGGTTAGGAGTGCAATATATGCAAACCCACCGTGGTAGCTAATAAGAATGTTTAAGTATATTTTTTTTAATTTCTGCATTCATTATCTCCTTTGGAAAGAACGTTTAGTTTACGGAAATTTACTTCAATATAAGCCAGTATGGCATAATTGTCAAAAGATTGCTTTAATAAAGCCGCGAAAACCGTCATTAATCTCAATATCCATTACATATGTTCCTATCTCATTCCGCGATAAGCGAAGATTAACGATCCATGATATCGTAATAAATGTAAGATACCAGCGTCCGACTTTTGTTGGATCGATACAGCATATATGATAAAGCCCGCTATCCAAATCGGAAATCCTGTCGTCCGCAAAAAAAGCTTGGCAGTCTCTGATTTTCGTCAAGCTAAGAAAATCGCCAAAGACCTGATCGACTCAATGCGTGAATATGGCTTGGTAGGGATGGCTGCTCCGCAGGTCGGGATCAACCAACGGATCTTCGTTACCGAAATCCGCCGGACTAAAACACGATCTGAAAAATACTGCGATCTCGCGCGTGTTTTCATCAATCCGAAAATGATCTCAAAATCCAAAAGGCAGACTATCCTGATGGAAGGCTGCGGCAGCCTTGATTTCGGAAGGCTCTTCGGTCCAGTCAAGCGACCCGAGGAAATAACAGTCGAAGCCTATGGCCTAGATGGAAAGAAATTCAGATTGACCGCCAAGGGGTTGCTCGCCAAGATCATCCAGCATGAAATCGATCATCTCGACGGAATCATCTGTATTGACCGATTTACCGATATGAAAAAAGTCATGCATGTGGAAGAATACTTGAAGATAAAATAATCCCGCGCTATACTATCTCTACTATGTTTTTATCTCTCATCAGAAAAACAAAACCCGACCTCTACCGCCAATCGCTCGAGCTCTTCCCGCGCCAGATTTCCGACACGCTCAAGAACGGCGTCTGGACGAATGCCGCCAAGCTGCGCAGCGTCAAGGCGATCGTCATCAACGGCATGGGCGGATCGCATCTCGCGCCGGCGATCATCGCCTCTCTCCTGAAAAAGGAATTGAAGCTGCCGGTCCTGATCGATCCGGGCTATGATATTGCCGGCTATGTTACCAAAGACACAGCCTATATCGTATCTTCCTATTCCGGAACCACCGAAGAACCGCTCGCGGCGTATAAGAAAGCCAAGGCTCGCGGCGCTCTTGTCATCGCGGTGACTGCCGAAGGCGGCAATACCCTCTCTCAACTCGCCCGCAAGGACGGCGCCCCGCTCTTCGAGTTCCCGACGAGCGCCAACCCGTCGCGCCAGCCCCGCCTCGGCCTCGGAGCGAGCATGGCCTCATTCATCCTCGTATTCAAAAAACTCGGCGCCTTGAAGAATTCCGTTTCGAAGGACTTGGCCAAAGCGGCGAAGAAACGAGCCGACGCGAGCCGTGCGCTCGCTGTCCGGTTCAAGAACCGCGAGATCGTCCTCATGAGCGGACCGCTCTTCGAAGGCAATCTCGAAACCTTGCGCAACCAGATCAATGAGAGCGCGAAGAATGTCGCTACCCATCTGATCCTCCCGGACCTGAACCATCATTCGCTTGAATCGCTTTCCGCCCCGAAATCGAACCGAAAACGGCTCGCCGTCCTCTGCATCGATTCGGCTCTCGATGATCCAAAGGTTCAAAAAAGGGCTGAAATTAGCAAAGAAATATTCAGAAAACAAGGCATTCCCGTCATCGCCCATCGCCTGTCAGCCAAGACCGTCCTCGAGCAAGGCCTGGAACTCTTGCAGTTCGGCAGCTGGCTTTCCTATCACCTCGCCATCCAGAACCGCGTCGATCCGTCGGCAATCCCCTGGGTCGATCGGTTCAAGAAACAATTGGCCGCCACATAACGGCCGTTAACAATTAACAGTTCGTCCCTCCCGAAGCAATCATATGCACCATTCAGGAGGGAATTGGACAAACGTCCGTATCATCGCCTTCATCCTCTCCAGCGCGTGGCTTATCGCCGCGGGCTGTTTTTCTGTCTTTGCCGTTTCCAACGGCGATGTCGTCATCGACCGCTTCCAGATCACCGGCGGCACCGGATCGTCCGACAATGATTTCGTCACGATCTATAACCGCTCAAATCAGAACGTCGATATCGGAGGCTGGAGGCTCGTCAAACGCACGAAAACCGGCACGACCGATACGACGCTCGCCGTCATTCCGGCTGGAACAAACCTGGCGGTCGGTGGATCATACACCTGGGCGAATTCCTCGAACGGCTTTGCGGCGTCGATCCAGGCCAATATCTCTTCGACCCAGACGCTCAGCGCGGATAACGGCGTCGCTCTGCGTTCCGGAGCCGAAAACACCGGAGCGATCATCGACAGCGTCGGCTGGGGAACGGCGGCAAACGCTTTTGTCGAGACCGCTCCCTATCCTTCGAATCCCGGAGCCAGTGAAATAGTCGAGCGGTTCCATCACGCGGACACGAATGATAACTCAGTCGATTTCAAACCCTTCGGATATGTACCCGCACCAGTCTGCGGAAATAACACTATCGAATCAAGCGAGACCTGCGATGACGGCAACGCTATTTCAGGCGACGGCTGTTCATCTTCCTGCCAGGTTGAAACGCCGCCCGCGGAGATTCCCTCTATCGTCATTAACGAATTCGTCTCCGATCCTGTTTCGGGCGCAGAAGAATGGGTCGAGCTGTATAATTCGGGAAACGCCTCGGCGGATATGGCCGGCTGGACGCTCGAAGATGGCGGCGGAACGAAAACCGAACTAAGCGGTTCGATACCGGCACACGGGTTTCTTGTCCATAAGCCCGGCGGCAGCCTCAATAATGCCGGCGACTTGCTCGTTCTCCGTAACTCCGCCGGAAGTATCGTCGATACGATCGCGTATGGCGATTGGGATGATGGGGCCGTGAGCGATAATATTCCCGTAGCCTCCGACCCTAACAGCGTCGCCCGTTCAATCGACGGCAACGGAACTTTCGTTATCACGACAACGCCGACCAAAGGTTCGGCGAATACCATAACCGCTCCGGTCATCGATGACGAAGAGGAGGAGGAAACCGCTTCGAGTAGCGACATCGTCATTTCAGAAGCTTTTATCAACCCGCCCGGGATCGATAGCGAAACAAAGGCGGAATTCATCGAGCTCTATAACCGAGGCGACGCTGCCGTTCCGCTCGAGGGGTGGCGGATCGGCGTAGACGGCTTTATCTACGAGTTCGATTCAGCAAAGAATATCGAGCCGGGCGAGTATATCGAGCTGACATATCGGCTCGGATTCAGGCTCAATAACGGCGGCGGTACGATCAAGCTCTTCGCCCCGGAGAAATCGACGGCAGTCCAGACGGTCTCGTACAAGGAAGCGCCGGACGGGGCGAGCTTCATGCTCGCGTACGAAGATAAGAAACACCTGTCACCGTCCTGGAGCTGGACATTCCAGCCCACTCCCGAAGAACAGAATGAATCGGTTCCGGAACCGAAAGCGGGGTTCAGCCTCTCGCGCGATGCGGTCGCAACCGCCCCGATCCAGTTCGACAGCTCGGACACGGTCGGCGACAAGACCGCTCTCTCATACCTGTGGGATTTCGGCGACGGGACGACGAGCCTGGCGCCGCATCCCGAACATGTCTTTGCCAAGAAAGGAACGTACTCGGTCAGCCTGACGATACGCGATGCCTATGGCACATCATCGGTCACGAAAAAAGTCGCTATCGCCGCTCTAGGTCCGGAACTGCCGCCCGAGAAAGAAAAACTATCGCGCCTGCAAACCGATCTGGTCGTAAGCGAAATTTTCCCCAATCCGAAGGGAGCGGACGGCAGCCAGGAATGGATAGAGGTATATAATGCGAGCAGAGAGCCGATCGATCTCAAAGGCTGGACCGTCGCTCTCAAATCAAAAGGAAAGGCAATCGATGATACGCTTGAAGTTCCGGCGGGAGCATATAAAGTCCTCGATGCGGATCTGCTGCCCGGCGCTCTCGGCAACTCCTCCGATTCGATCTCGCTGGTGGCGCCCGACGGTTCGGCCAGTGCGGTAGCAACGTATGCTGATGCCCCGGAAAGCCAGTCATACGCCCTCGATAAAACATCATGGAAATGGACGGCTACTCCGACTCCGGGAAAAGCGAATACGGTTACGCCGGCCGCGCAAAAAACAACGGCGGCCAAGAAAACGACTGCCGAAAAAAAGACGGTTACCGGCGTCGTCGCGACGCTGCCGGGCACCTTCAGCAGCCAATCATTCTATATCAAAACGATCGCAACCGACACGCTTGAGCAGGTATATAATTCAAAAAAGCTGTTTCCTCCCCTCAAGCTGGGAGACACGGTAGCGATAACCGGCGAAGCCTCAAAGACGCAGGCCGGTCCCCGGTTCAAGACGGAAACGGCCGAAGATATTTCGATAACCGGCTCGTCAACGCTGCCGGTGCCGTCGGTTTCCTTGGCATCCGACGTGCGTACCGGCACCCATCCCCGGCTCGCCGTCATCGAAGGTGAAATCGCTTCGAAAAAAACTCCGCGCCTCATCCTGACCGATGCGAGCGGAGAGGCGACGGTGTACCTTGCCTCCGGATCAGGCATTTCTATCAGCACCTTCAAAGTCGGCGACAAGGTCCGCGTTACCGGAATAACCCAGCCCGACGCCTCCGGCTATCGGGTCCAGCCGCGGTCAAAAGACGACATCGCGTTCCTCTCAGCCTCTACCGCGCCGACCGGCACAGCGACTCCGGAAACGGTCGAGCAGCAATTCGGCCAATCCGGACGCGATAATAAGAAAGAGCTCCTCAAGTATATCCTTCTCGCCTCAGGGTTAGTGGCAGGCGGAGTACTGTATTTCTTCTGGAAACAGAAACAAAAATAATACCGACGTTCAAGGAGACGTCGGTAAAGAATCGGGTGCGACTGTCAGGCCGCTGTCTTTGTTAAGAATTGCCGGGCAAAAGGACGGACATACTGCTCCATCATATCTGCCATTTCAAGCTCGCTAATACGAGACAAGGAGACTAGGAGTGAAAGAGCGACACTAAGCTGGTTAAGGACGCTGACCTGGGAAGCGAAGATTTCGGCTTCTGCGGCCAGATCGCTTATTTTTTCTGAAACGCGATCGTGCATTTTTCGCAGCCGCTGACACGCCGGAACATCCTCGGGTCCATGGGTTGCGTGAGCCCGGTAGGCTCGCCCTTCATCAAGGTCAAGCATATCGATTACGATCTGGTCTTTACCGTCAAGCATCAACCGGCAGGTAAAGAAATAATCTTCATCGTACTCGAGCCTGACACAATACGTAGTCGCCCCATCAACGACCGTATACGCCATAGCGTTCGCAAATGTTTCGGGTTCGAGCGGATGAATCTTTTTCCTGTTCTTTAAAAGCAGCAGGAAGAACACGAGAGGCGGATACAAAAAATGATTGATAGTTTGTTTCATTACTGTCCTACCTTTCAGTATAAATTATAAAAGAATTGTCTCTACTCTAGTATATAATGAGCAGCCGGTCAATGGCATCACTCGGATACCGAAAAACCCGCTTACGCGGGTTTTGTATGATCTTCTTACTTGTATGCTTTCATGTCTTCCAGCCTGAACTCTAATGTATCATTCGCTTTTACGACATACTTGCCGGCTCCGACCGAAGCTTGCTCCCCGTTCACATAAAACGACCAGAACCGGCTGCCGTCTCCCGCCAATCCATCAATCGCCTCGACGAACTCACCGAGATTCTCAAACGAAGACGTTTGGACATCATGATCCTGCCGTAACGATTCAAGGGCGGTCATCCCTTCCACGCCATCGAACGTGACTACGGTCCGAGGCGCCGTTTCTTCAACCGCCTGATCCGGAACGGCAGTCAATTCTTGAGCAGGCGCCGGATTTGTCTGGACTAACGAACAGCCTGAAAGTGCGAGCACGGCACAAACCGCAGCGATGGAAAGGAGACGGAGATGTCGATTCATATAAAGGATTAATAATGATATTTCCAGTATAGCGCGGCTGATGATATTAGCAACCCAAAACAAAAACGCCCTGACGGGCGTTTTATGGAGTATCGTTTGATAACACTGTCCTGGCGGCGACCTACTTTCCCAGGGCTTGGGCGGCCCAAGTATCATCGGC
>CAYTLN010000017.1:0-19340 GCA_964438845.1 uncultured Gammaproteobacteria bacterium | reverse complement strand
ATAACCGCCGTTACTTCAATTTCGATTTTTGCGCCTTTACGAGTCATTGCATTAACCTCGACTAAGGTACTCACTGGTTTACTATTTGCGAACCACTTGTCTCGAATGGCCGAAACTTTCATAAAGTCATTGATATCCGTTAAGAATATCTGGGCTTTAACCACGTCATCCATAGACGCATGAGCCGCCTCAAGCGTTCTTTCAAGAGCTTGGAAAACAAGTTCGGTCTGTTCTTCAATGTCATCCGTTATCGCTTCATTATTTTCATTTTTATCAACCTGCTGACCCGATACGAAAATAAGATAGGCATTTCCTAAATCAATCTTTTTTGCCGGCGAATAAAAACCTCGTGTCTCTTTCCAACCGTCGGGATAAATGGTTTCTATCATACAGTTACTTAGTATAAATTGACCCAAATCTTCCTTCTGAAACATTCTTAACTACTTCATCCGGGGCAAAGATTCTTCCATTCATACACACATATATTCCCTCCGATAATTCTTGGGATTTAGCAATCGCGTATCCCAAGTTAAAGCCGGCATCAGTGGGAACAAAGCCTTCTAAAGGGACCATAGAGCAGACGAATATGATAATCTTTCCATGATCTTTCAAGTTTGCATTCAAAAATCGAGCTGTGTCTGGCAATGTATACGTGCCATGGGTAACGATAATTCTTTCCGATTCACTTTCTGTCACTGCAGAAAGAATGTTTTTTCTATCGTCCTCATTCAACTCTCTGCTGTCCTTCATGCACACCTCTGTAAACTCGCATTCTTCATACAACCGAAGGAATTTAATAAATTTCGGTATAACCGAATGTTCATTCGTCACCGCTGTGTCTTTAGTAATATCATAATACGAATCAATCGTACCGCCGGTCATGATAAAATGTAATTTATTGTTTTTTGGCATATGACACATCTTGAGTGTTAGTTAAATTCTAGATATTCTCCTCCGCCAACGACTTCAATATTCCCGTCAATAATCTTTAGGGCTGATTGATCGTCGAGCATGTAGGTCTTTCTCTTTATGTCCTTCATCGCTTCTCTAAGATTTTCCTCAATCCGTGCTGAAAAATGGGGAGAATTGAGATGCGGTAAAAAATAAAAATCTACTAACTTTAAACCATCCATTAACTCTTCTTCCATGTCCTCAGCGTATATTATTTGTGATAAGCGCAAGGCCAAGTCAGGCCCAGTTACCATACTGCCAGCGCTCAAACCGACGTAGACCTTAGTTTTAAGCATTTCCGGCAGGAGCTTTATCAATCCCGACTCATTTATCCAGCGCATGAGATGGTATGTATTACCTCCCTCAAAAAATAAAACGTCAGCCTCTTCGAGTTGGGGTCGCCAAATATCTTCCGGCACGGCTGATATATCGGTTATAGCCACCGATCCGAAACCTTGTTTTTTGATGTTGATCAGGTCGTTAATAAGCCAGTCTTTATCTCCTATTTCGATATTAGAGGCCGTGGGAATAAAAACGAGTGAGGTGTCTTTAGGCTCCTTGCCCACCATATCCCAAAAAGCATCCGAGATGCCTTTATTTGAAAACCCGTTGGAAGAAAGAAGCAATTTCATATTTATATTGTATCGCCTCATGAAGTCTTTGCTAAACAGCCCCCCACTGCTAGATCAAAATGCTGCGGGACTAGGATTCGAACCTAGATAGCTGGTGCCAGAAACCAGAGTCCTACCATTAGACGATCCCGCAATATTAATTTCTAATTCTTAATTCCTAATTCCTAAATAATTAATAATTTAAAATTAACAATTATTTAAAAATTAGAAAATAGAAATTAGAAATTCTAACTAACGACCTTCCCTCCAAACGTCTTAAGCAGATTGTCAATCACTGACGAATCGATATCCGCCGCTTCGACTGCCGCGCCGGCCAGGCGCGCTTCAGCCGGTTCCGGGGCGCTCTCCCCTTCCGGTTTTCCATTCTCCACTAAAATGAGCTCCGGGTCAAGAGTCGTCGCGATCACGAGGCGGTTGCCCGTAATCTCATCAAGCAAGCCTTCGACCAGCTGGCGGATCGCCGGCTCGTTCATCCGGTCATGATGGAACTTATACTTGAAGGCCAGGCGCAGGGTCGTGCCGTCCATTCCGGTCGGCTGGCAGGACTTCAGGACGAAGGACAAGGAATGGTTATGCTGGCGGACGCGGACGAGCAGCTCCTGCCAGGCTGATGCCAGGGCGCTCGGGGCCAAGGCCGGAGCCGAGGAAGCGGCGGCCGGACGGGCCGGAGTCGCTGCCGGACGGGCGGACGGGGCGGCGGCTCGGGGAGCCGACGGGGCGGACAAGACGGGCGCTTCGGACGAATCCGCGCGGCCGAAACAGGTATCGATAATCGCGAGTTCGAGCGGCAGCTGCGGGATCGGGGCGTCTTTGGTGTCGCGGCCGGCCTGCATGAACCGTTCGATCGCTCCCGACAGCATCGGCGCGTCGAACCGGACCGATAACTCGGTCAGGCGGCCTTCGATCGTTTCCCCGAATTCAGCCCGCAAGGCGGACGCCAGGACCGGACTGACCGACGCGACGAGCAAGCGGCGCATCAGGTCGACGGTTTCGTTGGCGAATATCTTCAGGTCGACGCCGTCATCGGCAAGCTTGTTGACAAAGGCGACGGCCGCGCCGGCATCGCGCGACGCCAATGAGTCGAGAAGCTCGAGGGCTTCGTTGATATGGCTGCGCGGGATGACGAGTTCGGCTTCACCGAGGGTGATCTGCTTGCCTTTGGCCGAATTGGCTTTGCCGCCGAGGGCGATCACCTGTCCGAGCAGGCTTTCCGCGTCGCGCATGTGGCCGGCGGAATGGCGGGCGATGGCTTCGAGGACGGCCGGTTCGAGCGAGATCTTTTCCGTCTTGGCGATGCGGGTAAGCTTCTTCAGAATCTCGACGTAGCTGATCTTGCGGAAATCGAACCGCTGGCAGCGGGAGATGATCGTCGACGGAACCTTATGGGCTTCGGTCGTACAGAGGATGAATATCGCGTGGGCCGGCGGCTCTTCCATGATTTTCAACAGCGCGTTGAAGGCGGCCGTCGAAAGCATGTGCGCTTCGTCGATGATGAAGATCTTATACTTCGAAGACGCCGGGGCCAGACGGGCCGAAGCGATGACTGATTCGCGGACGTTGTCGACGCCCGTATGGCTGGCGGCGTCGATTTCGGCGACGTCCATCGCGCTGCCGTTCGTGATATCGACGCAGCTCTGGCAGGTATTACACGGATCGGCGTCGCCGGCCTTGCGCTTCTGGCAATTGGCGGCTTTGGCAAGCAAACGCGCCATCGTCGTCTTGCCGATGGCTCGCGGACCGCAAAACAAGTAAGCATGCGCGAGGCGGCCGTCCTTTATCTCGTATTCGAGCGTCAGTTTGATGTGTTCCTGTCCGGCGACTTCATTGAAGGTTTGGGGCCGGTACGTGCGGTATAAGGTAGGCATGAGGAGAGGTGGTTTAGGAGCTTGTCAGTGCGTCTATTTTAACGGTTTGGACAAGATAAATCAAGGGTGAAAATAAATCTTTGCCCCTCCCCTAACCCCTCCCGGGCCGCAGGCGTCCAGGGAGGGGAAATTAGTTTTCCCCTGAAAACCAGTCACCCCTCCCTGCGTGAGCGGGGAGGGGCCGGGGGTAGGGAAAAACGAGAAGATCAGCTTTTCTTAAAGATATGTTCGACAGCCGCCCAGCGGGATTCGCCCGTCTTCGGAACGAGAACGACCGCTTCATCTCCCGGTTCGCCCTTGAAGAAAGTGACGCTAGCCGCGAGGATGCGGAAGCGGCGGTTGCCGGCCAACACCGTCCAATCGCCGGTAGCGCTGCGTTCAAGCACGCCGGTCAGGCGGAGACGGTCGATCGGCGAGATCTGTTTATAAATGAGGATTCCCTGGTCGGTAACGGAAAGCTTGAGCATATCGCCTTCGACAAGCTTCGATTTCGAGGCATAGTTCACCGGCACGGCGTATTGCTTGCCGTCGCCGCCGATCATCTTTTCGCCGTCAAAGACGCCTTCGACAACCTTATCGATCGTCGGAGCCGGTCCGACATCGACGCCGCCGGGCATATGCCCGTCAAAGCCGCCGAGTCCGGAAAGGAAATCGCCGAGGGCTTCAGAAGCCTGGCGCAGGTTCCCGACCAGCGCCCGCAACGCCGCGAGCTTCTGGCGGGAGATGACGACACCTTGTTCGCTTTGATGTTGGTTTTGGTTTTCAGGTTGGTTTTGGTTTTCCATATTTGTTTAGGTTTTATTTTACTTGTCATCCCCGCGAACGCGGGGACCCAGCGATGTGGCTTTAATAGAACCTTGCCTGGTTTCCCGCCTACGCGGGAATGACGGATTAAGTAGCGAGTGGGGTAATTTTTGTCCTCTCCAGGATTTCGGCTTCTACTTTCGCCCGATCCTGGCCGAACTTCATGCGCGAGAGGTGCTTTAATTTTCCGGGCATGTCTTCGCGTTCGTCTCCGACCAGCGGCCACGGCGTCTTCATCGAGAACGGCCGGCTCGTCGTGTTGTCTATCAACAGTTTAACATATGCTGTGAATTTCTCAATGTTGATAAGGTCATACTCGTTGAAGACCGGCGCGAATTCCTTTTTCAGGTACTCGGCGTCCTCGGAGCCGACTTTGAACGTCACCATCGTGCCGACGTTGCCGAAGACGGCGTCCTTGATCGCCGTATCCCCTTTCTTTGTCAGCTGACCGACGTATTGGTGCGCGATGACGAGGCCGAGGCCGTATTTACGGGCTTCGGACAGGATCTGCGCGATCGAATCGGTCGTGAAATTCTGGAACTCGTCGATGTAGAGGAAGAAGTCCTTGCGGTCGGCCTGCGATAGATCGGCGCGGGATAAAGCCGCCATCAGGATCTTGCCGACAATGATCATGCCGAGCAAATGGGCGTTCATCTCACCGACAATGCCTTTCGGCAGGTTGACGAGCAAGATCTTGTTCGAGTCCATGATATCGCGCAGGTTGAATGAACTGTGCTGCTGGCCGATGATCGGACGCATCATGTCGTTCGAGATGAAGGCGGTCAGCTTCGACGTGATATACGGCACGACGTTGGCCAGCGCGGCATCGCCGCCGGCCTTTTCCGCTTCCTTGCGCCAGAAATCGACCACCGTCGGGTCGGTACAGCGCGAGATCTTCAGGCTGCGGAACGTCGAATCGGACAGGACTTTCGGGATTTCCATGAGCGTCGCAACCGTTGTCGGATCGCTCATGACCAAGAGCATCGCGTTGCGCATGTACTGTTCGAAGATCGGGCCGCCCGTGGACTTGAGATCATAGAGCTTGTCGAAAATGCCGATCATCTCGTTGATGACGAATGTCTTCTGCTCGGGATAGCGGGGATCGAATTCAAGCAGGTTGATCGACAACGGCCGTTCGATATCCGACGGTGAAAAGATGATGACATCGTCGGACCGTTCCGGCGGCACGCGCTTCAAGACATCGTCGATCAAGTCCCCGTGCGGATCGATCAGGCAGAGCCCCCGGCCGGCCAGGACGTCCTGGATCGCCATATTGGCCATCAGGACTGACTTACCGACGCCGGACTTACCGATGATATACGTATGGCGCATGCGGTCGACCTGCTTGATACGGACATCCCGCGTCTGGCCCCGGTATTCGTTCATACCGAGCATCACGCCTTCGGACGGCAGATTGACCGGCGCGGCGGCCTGGCGGGCCGTCAGCCAGAGAATATTCGGCGTTTCAGCGTTCTTAAGGGGCAGATGGAACAGGCTCGCCAGCTCTTCGGTATTGAGGACGCTTGATTCGCGTTCGCGGAAACGGCGGAAAATGAAATCGCTGATGACGCGGGACGGATTCTTCGGCAGCCTGACGCCGAGACTGTTGCCATATTCGTAATAGTTGTACTGGCTGAAGCTCGATGTCACCTGGGTCAGCATCGCCCGGGCCTGCGTCTGGCTGCGGGAGCTGGCGACGACGCGGATGACGGCGTCGAGTCCGGCTTTAGAGTTCTTCTCTTCGATTCCCTTGAGCGCGTCTTCTTCCTTTGCCGTCAGGCGCTTCTGCTGATGGTCATACGGCTGCGGCTGCTGGGGCTTGGCTGATTTGCCGAGATCGCCGAGAGCCTTCATCGCCTCGCTGAAACCGCTCGAACGCAGGGCTTCGCGCAGCGAACCTTTCTCATGCGCTTTTTCAACGACCTTGCGGGCGGCGGCATGCCAATTCCCGCGGGCGCTGCGGACAAGGTACTGGACAGCCAGCCCTTCGCCCTCGCCGACTTTGGACAAGGCGTTGATGATGGCGTTGAGCGGATCGGTATCGTCGCTCGTATACGTCTTCAGGGGCAGGATGTTGCTGCCTTTGGTGCGCAACGTCGCCGCGACAATGGCGCCCTGCGGAGTAAAGATATTATAATCGCGCGTCTCTTCGATAACGGCTTCGGGATAGACCGCGCTCAGCTGCTGTTCAAGATAGAGCTTATGTTCGGTCGGAGCGACCAGATAGAAGGCGATGACTTTGTTGTGCGCGACGATTTCGAAGCTGAAATGGTCGCCGCGGCCGCGCAGCCAGTGCGTCAGTCCGCGTTCGGCGCGCAAGCCGCCGATCGCCGTAAAGATGCTTTCGCCTTTGGCGATCTCCTCGCGCAGCTGCTGGACCGAATACGGCTGGCCGTTATCTTCCGGGCGTTCTTTCGGCAGTTTGACGAGGAATGTCGTATGGTCGGCCAGCGAACGGTCGGAAAGGATCCGGCGCAGGATGAACAACCCCGCGACGATGACGACGACGAGGACGGCCAGAAAAACGTAGAACGGCGTTACCGTTACGGTTTCCGGAGCGCTTACCTGATTGAACGGCAGTCCGGTCTGCGTCTGATTGAGCTGGGATTGTCCGAAATCCATAGCGGCTACTGGCGGTTAGAAAGCTTGAGTATCTCGTCCGCCTTTATTTTCGCTTCCTGTTCAAGGAAGAAAGAGTTGATGCCGGGAATGAGCTTGAGCCAATCGCGGATCAGCGAGACGACCTTGTGCATCGTCGCTTTCGCGGTCGAGACGAGCGTGTTGATCTCGCGGGCGGTCGACTCGCCTTTGGCGCGGAATTCCGCCCGTTTGCTTTCCGGCAGGTTGAAATACATTTCCGAAAGGTCGCTCTCGAGTATCCGTTCGATATCGGCTGCCTGTTGGGCCTCGGCTGAAAGCGGTTCGGCCGAGACTGCCGGCGCAGGCTGAGCCACAGGGGCCGGAGCGGCTACCGGCTGCTCAGCTGCGGGGCGAGGCGTTTCCGGACGCGCGATAACCTCCGCACCCGTCTCAGGAGAGGGAGCGGCAGGAAGTTCGGGCGACACTATCTTTTCTGTTTCAGCCATACGCAAAATAAGGCAGCCTCGAGAATAGGCTACCTTATAAGTATAGGTTAAATGCAGGTGAAAAACAAACTAAAGGCGTCTTCCTGCCACTCAGATATTATCTCGCTCAACGATCATTGTCTGAACCGCTGAAAGCACTGAAATAATGATGAACACTGATAACTTACTGTTTTATCAGTGTTTATCAGGTTATGAGTGTTTTTGCGAAGCGAAACCGTGGTTCTGACAATAAAAAAATCGCCTCATCATTTTAATTAGTAATGACAAGGCGAAACGATTCCAGGTTCTGCTCCCTTTAGGCTCTCCATTTTTATAAAACGGGGACAAAACTAATTTTTATTTCACTCTGCTCATAAGTCTTCTAAAGGCCATTTCCCAAAGTTTAGGATTTTTCTTGCCTTCGTTGCAGTAAAATTTTTCAAGCGAGTAGCATGACATTAGCAGTGCTTCTAAAGACGTTTCATTTAATCTGGGTGAATAATGATCAAATCCTTTTAGAAGTGACAATGAGTTGGAAAAATCTAATTTATTAAATTCTTCGGAATGCTCTCTGTCTACTTTTAAATATCCCTTATTTTTTTCGCAGGATGCTTCATTAAAATCAACCCAATAATTTGTATCACCGTGATTGCTTACACCAACCGCAGTAATTTGAAGTAAGGAAGCCTGAAACATAAGAGATATTCCATTACATTCCTGCGACTCATCATCATTGAATGGAATTGACCTATCAGAAATCATGCCATCTACTGCTGGCAGAATTTCTTCGGCTTCTTTTCTGTTGGTGCAGAATATAAATTCATGTTCAGGAATAGTGAAAAAGAAAGCTTTTGCAACCGCCATATTTTCGGCAGTATCCTCAACTACTAATATTTTCATTGGGCCCTCCTCAGAGCTTTTATAAAATTTTTCTTGTACTTTTCTAATATCTATATTATATCATATATATAGATTTATGTCAAGTATACTATAAAAAGCCTCTGTATTGGGGGGGTTAGCGGTTCGCCTCCCGTACGCCAGTGTCAAGGGAGGGGAAATTCGTATCCACATGAATACCCGTCTCCCTTCCCTGCGCAAGCGGAAAGGGCTGGGGATAGGGCAAAAATAAAAGATCCCCCGGTCAAGCCGGGGGATGACACTAAAAAGCGTGGACGACACTGATATATTATTTCTTCCTGACTCTCATCCCGTCAGGTCCGTCTTCAACGATATATCCTTTTGCCTGGATCTGATCGCGCAGGTCATCCGATGCCTGCCAGTCGCGATCCCGACGGGCTTCTTCGCGGCGGACAGCCAAGGCGCGAATGTCTGCAGGCAATTCCTCCACTGCTCCGCCGATGGTCAGCCCGAGACCGAGAACCGCGTCAAAATCAAGAATAGTGGCGGCTTTGACGTCATCAGCAAGGCCCGATTTCAGGACGGATTGGAGCACGGCGACCGCCTGGGGCATATTCATATCGTCATTGACCGCGTCCATGAATTCCTGTTTGGCTTTCGCATCGACCGCGCCTTGAACCGATTTCATCACGGACAGCTGGCGGCGGATATTCTTCAAGGCGGACTGAGCCTGTTCGAGAGCCTCGAACTTGTAGCTGATCGGCTTGCGGTAATGGGTCATGAAACACAGGTATCTGAAAGCCAGCGGATCGATTCCCTTCTTCGTTGTTTCAGATTCCAACGTCAAGAAGTTACCGGTACTTTTCGCCATCTTTTCACCGTCGCCGAGGTTCAAGAATTCTCCGTGGAGCCAATAATTGAAAAACGGCTCGCCGGTCGCAGCTTCGGACTGGGCGATCTCATTCGTATGATGGATATTGATATGGTCGACGGCGCCGCAGTGGATGTCGAGATGGCCCTTGAGGAAATGCAGGCTCATGGCCGAACATTCGATATGCCAGCCCGGAAAACCCGTTCCCCACGGCGATTCCCATTCCATCGCCCGTGCGGATCCCGCGGGCGAGAATTTCCAGAGGGCGAAATCGGTCGGATTCCGCTTCTCATCGTTCTTTTCGATCCGAGCGCCTTCTTTCAGTTCATCGAGCTTCAGGTGGCTGAGCTTATTGTATTCCGGAAACGTAGCCGTATCGAAGTAGACGCCGTCGGAGGTGGCGTACGTGAAGCCTTTGTCTTCAAGCTGCTTGATCAAGGCGATCTGTTCGGGAATATAATCGGTCGCCTTGCACCAGATATCGGGCTCGCTGATATTGAGACTGGCCAGGTCCCTTCTAAAGACTTCAAAGTACATCTCCGCGATTTCCCAAACCGTCTTATGCTCGCGGGCGGCACCGACTTCAAGCTTATCTTCGCCCATATCGCGGTCGCCGGTCAGGTGGCCGACGTCAGTGACGTTCATCACGTGCTTGACAATGTAGCCGTCGGATAGCAGGACGCGCTTCAGGACGTCTTCAAAGACGTACGTCCGCAGGTTTCCGATGTGCTGGAAGTGATAGACGGTGGGGCCGCAGGTATACAAACCGACCGGCTCCCCGGCCGGCTTGAATGGTTCCTTGCTGCGACTGAGCGTATTGTAGAGCCTGAGTTCCATGAATACAGTATAGACTGAAACCCGGAAAAAGTTGAGCCACCTCAGGGGATCGAACCCTGGACCTACGGTTTACAAAACCGTTGCTCTGCCAGCTGAGCTAAGGTGGCGTGTTTTTAGAGGATAGCGAAAAATCGCCCTAAAATCAATGGCGCAGCGAAAAGGCCGGGGCTAACCGGCCTCTTTGAAGCTTATTGCAATCTGCCTTGCGGTATCTTCTCCAGATTCTTGTTCGTGATGCCGAGAGATAAGCGCTTGAATATCTCGAGGATAGTATCGCGCTCGACAAGGTGCCGCTGTCCGTTCATATCGACGTACCAGACAACCCCGCGGTTCTCGACCTGGAGCAGCAGCTTGCCCTTCAGGCGGTTGGCTAGCGCCGTCACCGGCGAACGCGAGGGCGCGACCGGAATCTTGAACAAATCGATATCTTTGATGCCGAGGGACAGCTTCCGGAACAAAGCAAGAGCATTTTCAACCGTAACTTCATAGCGATTGCCCGTGACCGTATCGACATACCAGACGCGGCCGCGGTCTTCAACGGCAAGGAGCAACCGTCCACGCAGCCGGTCGATGAACGGCAGATCGAGCGGAACGTTGAGGATAAGGCCCGGAGTCGTCGCCGGCGCTGAAGGCGTCGGAACGGGCACTGGAGCGGGAGGAACCGGGACAGGCGGACGCGTTGTGTTAGCGACTCCCCCGCCGCGGCTCGAGACGCGGATCTCTTCTACCGAGGACGCTACGGTGTCGGATTCGAGAGCTATCTGCGAGACGCCGCCATCCTTCGCTCGAGTGTAGTACAGCGCGGAGTCCGTCACGGCCAAACCGGACGGCGAATGGCCGACGGTGATGATCGCCGTTTCCAATCGGGTCGCCGAATCGATATCCCATATCGTCCCGGCATCGAAGGCCGAGACGTAGAGATGGGAGCCGGCGACAGCGATATCGCGGGGACCGCCCGGCAATGAAATTTCAGATTCGATCGCATGAGTCTCGGTATTGATGATCGAAACCGCATCGCTGCCATAATTGGCAGTATAGAGACGGTTGTTATACACGGCGATCCCTCTCGGCTCGGTTGTGGCTCCCGTAAGCATGATGGTGTCCGTGAGAGTATCGGAATCCGTATCGATGACCGAAATGGAATTGCCACCCGACTGGTTCGGCCGTCCGGCGTTAGCGACGAATAATTCTGAACCGGAAACCGCCAGTCCGGCAGGCTCGGTTCCGACGGAGATCGTAGAAGCCACCGTGTTCGATGCCGTATTGATGACCGATACCGAATTGGAACCGGCATTACTGACATACAATTTTCCTTCCGCCGAGAGAAGATAGGTCGGCCGTTCACCGACGGAAATCGTGCTGACGACTGAGCTTGTAGAAGGATTGATCACGGAAATGGAATTCGAACCGGCGTTCGAGACATAGATGAATTGTCCATTCTCGCCGGAAACGGCGTGGACGCCGAAAGGTCGGTCGCCGACCGGAATCGTCTCGACAACCGCACCCGTGGATTGGCGGATGACCGATACGCTGTCCGAGCCCTCGTTAGCGACGAACAGATACGATGCTCCGCGCAAAGTGACGGGCTGGGATATCTGGCGCGGAATCTGTCCGACGGCGGTCATGCCATAGGCGCCGATCGAAATATTCTTGCTGTCACTCAAGTTGCGGTTGATGAACAACGTATCGGCATCGATTTCTGCAGCCGAAGATGTCACGGTATACGACGACCGTTCATTGGCATCGCTGTCGGTTACGGAGGCGGAAGTGATCGACGTGACTGCCAAGTCCGGAACGTGCTCCCCTCCCGAGACGGTATACGTCCCGCTGATCGTACCGCCCGAGACGGTGCTCAGCACTACGGAAGCGCCCGTATTCAAGGTTACGGTCATGGTCGAACCCGGCTCGATGGACCGCAAGAAATGAGCAGCAATCTCGATCGATTGTCCCGCTCCGTACGTGCCGTCCGGAGTCGAGGAAGTGAAAGAGAGGAGATTCGGCAGCCGAAACGACGGCGACAACGTATCAACAACGGAAATGGTGTTGGCGGTGACATTGCTGACATAGAGCAGATCGCCGATGGCCGAACCGATGCCCGGACCGTCCCCTACCGGGATAGTCCCCGAAACGGAACCCGACGCCGAATCGATAACCGATACGGTATCGGAATCCCGGTTAAGGGCATATATGTCGGAACCGATACTGAGGATATAGCGCGGATAATCGCCGACAGCGATAGTAGAAGCAACCGAATCGGTTTCGGAATTGATTACGGAAACGCGGTCATTCGCGCTTTCGGCAACGTACAGCTTAGTGCCGACAGCGGCGCTCCGTTCAGGCAATGTCCCGAGAGAAATCGTAGAAGAAACCGTATCAGTCTCGGTATCGATTACGGTCACCGAGGTGGAATGGAGCAGGTACAGCTTCGTGCCGATAGCGAGCGGGTTGCGCGGCCCGCTGGCAGTGCTTATGGTTGCGGAAACGGTATCGGTCAGCATGTCGATGACTGAGACCGAGCTGCCCGCCTGATTCGCGACATAGAGCTTAGAGCCGACCGCGGCTCCGGTCGAAGGCTGTCCGCCCACGGCGACAGTCGCGACGACCGATAAGCTTGACGTATCGATTATTGAAACGGTGCCAGCGGTCCGGTTGAAAACATAGAGCCGGTTCCCTCCGATCGTCGCGCCTATCGGACCGGAACCGACGCTGATCGTCGCGATGACCGTATCGGTCAAGGGACTCACCACCGATACATCGTTAGTAGTGAAATTGGTGACGAACACTTTTCCGTCGAGCGCCGTGACGGACGACGGGTTGGTGCCGACGGAGACAGTCGAAATCACGGATTGGTTTGCAGCGTCGATGATCGACAAGCTGCCGCCGGTAATAGCGTAGAGCTTATGTCCCCAGACCGCGAACGGGTACTGGGTAGAAACGCTGCCGATAGCTGAAACGACCGTCACCGCCTCGTCGGCCAAAGCGTCCGCTGAAGTACCCGTTTCGGACAGCAACGGCTCGGTCCCCGGCGTATAATCGATAACCGCGGTATCGGTCGCCGAAACGTTTCGCTCAAGATCGATTTCCAAGGCGACAGAGGTTCCATCGATGGCGACCGACAGCGCCGGAACTTCGATTCCGTTCATCGTGACAGTGAAATCCGCAGGATCGGGCACGGAGGTTTCATCGAGCGGCAGCGAATACGTAAGGGTCAGCGTCGCTCCGGCCAGGGATGCGGCGGTCAGCTCGGGAAGCGGGAAAACGAATGAGCCTCCGTTCAGAGTCTGGAAGACGGTTTCTGAATCATACGTTGAGCCAGTGATATCGACTTCAGCGCCATCCGCAACGACTATCCAGGGAGTGCCTCGTCCCGGCATGAAGCTACGTGTCGTCACCGTATCCTGGGTATAATACCGCGTTATCGAACCGACAACATCGTCATGGTCCTGCTCGGAGAAATCTCCGTAAAAGGTCGCGTCGCCTTCGACACGCGACTGGCTCTGTGAAAAGTCATAGAAAAAAGCGTCTCCGACGACGGTTCCATTGCTTGATTGATTCAGGTTGATAGCATAATCATGAAAAACTGCGTCGCCCGTCACTGTACCCTGGTTAGACGCAGCGCCATTGAAAATCGCGTCGCCGTTATAAATCCATCTGTCAGAGGTGCCCGGTCGAGGAAGGATCGTAATCTGATCGACACCAAAAATAGGCAATCTGCCGGCAGAGAGCGTCGCCGCTTCATCGGTCCAATAGTTACCCATATCAAGGGGGTCGGTGCTGGAAGCATTGTTAAAATAAAAGACTCGCCCATAAAAAATGCCCCCGTTCTCCCGCTGCCAAATATTTGCGTCGTCATACGTCGATCTCTCATTAATCGTCACGGCGGCCCCGTCCGCAACGATTGTCCAAGCCGGACTCGTACTGGTAAAGTCTCTCGTTATATCCGCGGTCACCGTATATCGTCGAATTGCGGCACCGCCTATCGTTCCACTCATCCACTCGCTATCATTGCCGACGAAGGTCGCGTCACCCATGACGTCACCGGTTAAGACAGAAGTATCTTTGAAAATAGCGTCTCCGGTAACAATACCGGCGTTCTCCGCCGAACCGTTAAAAGTCGCGTCGCCGTCATACGTCGCCCCGCCCATGATGACAAGAAAGTCCACCGAAAGATCGGGCAGCATGTCAGCCGGATCGGTCAATCCCGCGTCATCCCAATAGTTGCCAAGTTCAGCCGGATCCGTATTAACCGTGTTAGCGAAATAGTACATCGCGGGATCAGCCTGGGCCGGCCTGATTGAAAAAAAAGCCGCCACGGCAACCAGGACAGCGACTGCGCCAATGACGACCGAAGGATAGATGAGTTTTTTCTTAGCTATTCTCATGAATTACAGTATACCGTATAGGAGTGATATCCCCAAATTAACGGCGTGATCCCGAATAGGCGATCGCCCGCACGGCGTTCCAATCTTCAGCGGATTTAGGAGGGCGTCCGTAGACCCAACGGAAGGAACGGATTGCTGACTTCTCACTCGTAAGATTGCGCTGCGCCGGCAATAAGCCGTACGCCATCACCATGATCGCGTTATTATCGGAAGCATTTTCAATCGAGGGCCCGCGGCCGTAAATCTTCTCAAAACGCTCGACGGCTGCCCGTTCAACATCAAACCGGCGCTCGCCGGGCCAACGGCCGTGGGCGATCTTCAAGACATCGAACCATTCTTCCTGATCGGCCGGCAAATGTCCGTAGGCGCGGATATACGAATTTAGAACGCCCGCTCGCTCTCCCTCTCCTAGCTTGGCCGTACTGCCTGTTCCGCAAGAAATAAAATTAAGGAATTTTTCAGACTCTGTCGAGTCTATTTTCCCTAAGATACCCGCGTACCGTATACGCGCCGCCGCTCTCTTCTGCTCATCTGCCGCGGTGAAGTTATTCAAATCGACATGCTGCGATTCCTGCCTGATACCATCAAGCAAGCCGGCGGCCGTAACCGTATCCCCAGGAACTTGAGTCGGATTAGGAGCGCACGCGCGAGTGAGCTCGGAAGCTTGCGCCGCGGTCAGAACGCATGAATTCGGCAAACGAGTCAATACACTTCTAAACTGCGTTCCCGCTGAACAGGATGACCATTCAGAATAAATGGCAAGGCTGCAAGAGACGGGCTCTGGAATCGGAGACGGCGCAGGCGATCCCCCTCCGCCGCCTCCGCCGCCGCCCGACGAACCGATCGATACGACGAGTGTGGAACCGGCCGCCAAAGCCGAATAGTTGAGCGATTCATCCTGCGCGAAGGCTGAATAATAATACGCCACGCCAGAAGAAAGCCCGACATCGAGATATGATGCTCCGCTGCCGGCATAAACCTGCGTGCCGTCCGAGACGCTCGTCGGATAAGAGCCGTTCTTCCTCATCACAATGGTACGGCTGAAATCGGCGTCAGCCGGGTTTGTCCAGTGAAGATTGGCCATGCCGGTCGAGGTGACGGCCTGGAGGCCCGTCACCGGTCCGGGAGCGACATCGTCATGGGCATAAGCCGTTGCCCGGGAGCCGCTCGTTATGTCGGAATAATTGTAGGTAGTATCGTAAGCAAAGGCGGCATAATAATACGTAACGCCGTTAACCAAACCGGCATTAAGGTACGAAGCGGCCGTACCGTCATATACGACGGTGCCGTCGCTAGCCGAGGTCGGATATGAGCCGGATTTTCGAAGCACTTTCACCCCTAAAAGATCGGGGTCGGTCGGGTTTGTCCAGGCGAGCTGGATCCGGCCGTCTTGGCCCGTAGCGCTGAAATCCGTTACGGGATCGGGTTCCTGGTTATCGGCAATGACCATGAGCGGATCGCCGAGGACCGTCTGGGCATAACCCATCTTCGGCATGCTCATGTAGGCGGCCTCGACCCACGGATATCCGACGGCATACGCCGGCATCCAGGTCGACTCCCGAGCCAACGACGAAGTATACGGCTCATACACGTTGCCGATGCCTCCGCTGCCTCCGATCGCGATCCATTCGCCGATCTGTCCGTGATAATGCTGATCGGCATCCTGAAAACCCCAAGCGTTATAGGACTCCCATGTCGACATCACCGCACCGTTGAGCAGATCGAAATCAAAGTGATTGGGGTTTGCCGGATCGTTCGAGACATACCCGTCGCCCATGCCGTCAAGATAGCCGAACGACGAGTATCCCATGATCGGATTAACGCTCGTCGTTATGTAGGTTGAACCCGGATACGGATCATACAGCACGTTCTTATTAAAACTGAGGAGATACGACCTGGTTATAGAATAAGGCGCATGGTTCATCGTCGACGAGGAATCGAGCACCCAATAACCGTCGCTGGAAGTATCCGCGGCCGTTCCCCGGTCGATCATGCCGAGAACGTCGGCAAGCGTGTATCCGTCGAGACGGGACACGAGGTATCGCAAGGTAAAGCCGTCAGCCGTAAAATGATTCAATTTGAAATGGCTGTTCTCCGCGAAGGTCGGATCGGCGTTGTAGTACGGATTGGTGTGCCGAGTCGTCGATTTGAAATCCTGATACGATAACGTGATGCCGGCATCGACCGATGCAAAGTTAACCGGACAGAACGGTTCGCATTCCGGGTCGTCCCACGGATCATGGAAGCCCGGGTCGCCCATGATCTTCAACGGCACGCCTTTGACCGTCACGATGATCTTTATCGTATCTTCCAAGCCGTTGCCCGTCAGATATGTTTCAAGCGGCTCCTTGATGTCCGCATTATACTGAGCCCACGTCACCTCTTCCGTCGTCGGCATCGCGAAGCCATGGATCGTCACGCCGGGACGCTTTGACTGGTAATATTCAGCGATCTGTTCGCTGTCCTGCGTCAAATCATTATCACTGTCGGTAACGTACGCCGAGTTATAGATAACAAGCACTTCCTCTTCGGTCGGAGCGGACTGATCCGTCGCGGCAGCTGCCGGGAGCCGCGGAGACAGGGCAGCCAGAACCATGGCTAGTACGAGAAAGCGGATACAGAGGTTTTTAGGGGAAATTTTCATGTGAAAAACTAAAAAATGGTTACCTGCATGAGGATAGCCTTACCCTATCAGTATACCAATAAAAAAACAACGGATAAAGCCTGTCCAACCTTGACAAACCGCCCTATTTAGGGCTATTCTACGAGCACTTGGCACCTTACAAAATATTGGCGAAAGGAAGGTGGTTGATTATCTTTGCCCGAGCTAACAGGCAGGGATAATCAACCAATATTTCCTAATCAAACCAATAATTACCATGAAAAAAATACTTTTGTCCTGTGCTTTACTTCTTGTCTTACTTTCATCTGAAATGTTCGGGCAAACAGCAACGATAAACCTGCGTCCTCAATACGTAGATATTTCATCAGCAACTTCAGAGACTGCGGTTCTAGTAACACTAGAATCATATTCTACCGATGATGTTAAATACAGGTTATACAATGGATCAAATCAGTATAATTGCTGGAATCCCGCAACTAATACCTACATAACCTCAACCAGTTATAGCTCCGCTCCATCTGCTCCAGGAACGCCCAGCACGACATCGACATGGTGGATATTATCCCAAAGAGGCAATAATATCTCTACTACTGTCTCATACAGGGACAGACTTGGACCTTCCTACGGCTCTAACTTCAATACTGTTATTCTGCCGACCAGCACTGCAATATCCTCTCCCTTCAATCTTTCAGGGAAAGTACTAGCTGGAAACGGATATGACCTAACCGTTAAATATGTAGTCCTGGGATTCGATGCTGAAAACTCTGGAAACCTTCTTTGCGCAACCTCCACGGCACTGTCCACAGGAGATTATATCCTTGTTTGTAATGGTGGTTCTTCTATAAAAAGAATAGAAATCCGTACTATAACAAACGTTTTAGTTAACTCGATTACTAATTCAGGGGGCTGGTCCTCCACTACCATTATCAATGACATACCTCTTCCCGTGGATCTCGTTTCTTTCTACTCACTCGTTAGAGAAAATAACGTTGAATTAAGATGGGAAACAAGCTGGGAGTTGAATAACAAAGGATTCGAAATCTGGAGGGATGATGCTCAAGTCGGTTTCGTCACCGGCTTGAATACTGCATCAACCTACAGCTATACGGACAAGAAGCTGACTGCCGGAGTGCACCGATACAAACTGAAACAAATAGATTTCAACGGGAATCATGAGGACTACTTGCTTAATCAGGATGTAGTCATACAAAGCCCGAAGAAGTTCCAGACCGGCAATTTCCCCAATCCCTTCAATCCGGCAACGACAATTTCTTACAAATTGCCGACGGATAGCAGGGTGACGATCACGATTTACGATATTACCGGCCGGCTTGTTACAACCTTGCTCGATACCGAGCAGAAAGCCGACTATTATGAAGTGCCGTTTGACGGAACAAACCTATCAAGCGGCGCATATTTCTACCGGATTACCGCCGGGGAATACAGGGAGCAGAAAAAGATGCTCCTGATCAAATAACAATCATTCCATGAACTTGAAACAGCCAAGAATATCCTTCTTGGCTGTCTTTTTTTTTACCTGAGATTACCGGACGCCGGAATACGCCAATGCCCGGATAATATTCCAATGGCGATTGATCGTCGGAGCGATGCCGAAAACGGAGCGGAAACGGGCGATCGCCTGTCGTTCAGCCGCGAGATTGCGGGGGGTGCGGCTACGAACCCCGTACGCCATCATCTTAAGGGCGTTCACATCGGTCGAATTGCGCATGTCGGCATTGCGTCCGTACGCAAGGCGGAAATTGATATACGCGCGACGTTCGACCGCCGGGCCGATGCCGAACGGCCAGCGGCCGTTGGCGATCCGCAAGACGTCTTCCCAATCCTTCAGGCTCGACGGATTGCGGCCGTAGGCTTCATTGAACGAAACTAACACCGCGTTGCGTTCTCCGCTCCCGAGACGGATCGTGCTCGCCGAACCGGAATCGATGAAGGAACGGATCGGATCAGCACGCTCAAAAATCATTTGAGCTTCTGTTTTCTGTTCGGCCGGAGGCACTGACGGCTCGGTCGGCAATGTCGGGCCGATCGACGGCGTCGTCTGACGATAACCGCCGAGGCGAGAGCTGGAACCGGGCGAAACCATGGCGAGAAGAACCTGTTGCTGTGGATCTGAGGCCGCTGTTCGATCAGTATAGGATCCGATGGCCGGAGGAAGTCCGTCCTTGGAAGCATTGACCGTGACGGAAGTATGAGCCAGCGGTACGGGGCAATAATATGAACCTGTATTTTCACTGCAACTAACCGCTCCGGCGTCCCCTGCCGTAACCGTCGCTGCGCTAACGGGATTACTTCCATCGGTTACGATTGCCTTAACCGCAAAATCCAAACCGTTATCGGCCGTCATCGTTCGAACTTGCTGAGCCGACCAGGGCGAGGTTCTATCTCCATTCAATGGAACATCAGCGGCAAGAGGGCGGACATAGCCATCTTT
>CAYTLN010000016.1:16838-20009 GCA_964438845.1 uncultured Gammaproteobacteria bacterium | reverse complement strand
CCACTGACCTCCACGATGTCAACGTGGCGCTCTAACCAACTGAGCTAAGCGGTCGGAATTGACTTTTAAAACGATAACATAAGCGGCCCGCTTATTCAAGGCGCCCGATCTTTTCGGCAAGCGCCGCCGTGAAGGCCGCCGCCGCGGTCGCCAACGGTTCGGCAAACGTGACCGTCCCCATCGTGCGCGAACCCGTAACCGTGAACGGTTTCGACAGTTCGATGGCATCGAGGCTTTTGACGCTATGGACGATCGCCTTGGTGCCGGTAGCGGTTTCATAGAACAGGACGATCAGCTGCGCCTGCGGCATGCTGATGATCAGTTCGTCGATGACGTCGAGCAAGTGTGAGGCTTCAGTGCCGGTATCGGCGAAGTCGGACGTCCGGACTGTCGACCAGACGAGCCGGCCGTCGGCCGCCGATTCGAGACGGGTCAGGACGCTGCCCCAGAGCTTGAGGACATTGAGCTGGCGGGAACGGTAGAGGGCGTTGACGATATCGTCGCGGCGAGCCTCGCGGGCGACGAGATCGGAAGCGGCTTGCAGCGCGTGCGGAGTGACGTTCGACGTCTTGAAGCTCTTGGTTTCGGCGATCATGCCGGCGAGCAGGCAGGTAGCGATATCGGCGTCGAGTTCGGCCGTCTTTGACGCCGCCATCACGTCATAGAGGATCTCGGTGACGGCGACGGCGTTCACATCGACGGCGTTGATCTGCCCGAAGCTGTCGTTGGCTGCCTGATGGTCGATATTGACGATCGTCGTTTCGAAGAAGAATTCGGTGTCGCTGTCGTAGACCGAACCGACCGATTCGAGATCGGGCGCGCCGAGGACGAAGATAAGGTCGTAGCGGAAGCCGCCGGAGCGGGAAGAGATGTCGTCGTGCGTGAAGAACCCTTCTTTCGGAGAGATGATGAAATCAAGCGTATGGTCCTTCACCCGGTATTCGATCTGGTCGACGGCGGCTTTGCTGATGTCGAGGGTGATGACGAAGCGGCGGAGGTTGTTGATGCTGTTGCTGATATGGGCGAAGCCGGGCAGGAAGGCGAAGGGCAATTCGGTGGCCGGCTTGTCAGCGACGATGTCGGCTTCCTTATTACGCTTCGCGAGCCAGAGCTTCAACGCGAGGGCGGACGCCACGTCATCGCCCTTCCAATCACGGTTGAAGGTGATGAGGATGCGGTTAGCCTTATCGATATGTTCAATGATTTGCTCGCGGACATTCAGCATAATCTCTCGAGAAAAGCCGCCCAAAAGCGGCTTGGAAAAATAGGTTGATAGGTAAATGTACGGTACGTCAGCCAAACTGTCAAGAAAGAGCCTTGGGAGCCTTGACAGCGGCGCGATTCATTATTATACTAGGAAACATTCAAATATGTAATACGGTCCCATCGTCTAATGGTCAGGACATCAGGTTTTCATCCTGGTAATAGGGGTTCGATTCCCCTTGGGACTACAGAGATACAGCCCGCGTAAAGCGGGCTTTTTTGTTGAAAAGGAAGGGAATTTTAAATGAATATTGACATACTTTGATAAATATGTTAATATAAATACATTAGAAAAAGCATTCTTTTCCAAATAAACCAAAAAAAGATAATGGACGAAAGAAAAATCGTTGTGGTCTGTATTTTTAACACAAAAGAAGCAAGGCCGGGTGGCATTCTACTTCTCAATAAAGAAGAGGGATGGGTTCCGCCGCACCGTCTAACAAACGATATGACGGATAATAAGGCAGTTGCCATGGAAATATGTAAGAATTTGCTTCCGGCAGAAGAGTACATATATCCGGAACTCTTGGAGACCATCTCCTTTCCAAACGCTCAGATAAAGGTAGAAGTTTATACTGCTCAGGTTCTGAGGGAAAGCCTTTTCCCGATGCTTGATGTCAACCAGGCTGAATTCACTTCTGATCACTCTGTATACGAGATGCCGGTCCTATTCCAGCAGGTAATGTACAGATTGCTTCCCCCGGTGCCTCAGTGGTAACTGTAATTTTTTTAAGCCGTCTATTCAAAATTTGAATAGCGGCTTTTTTATATAAAACGACCCAGCCATTTTTCTGACTGGGTTTTTAATACGAGGAAGCTTTTAGGGAAGTTCGGCTAACGGAATCTTGATCCACATATCCGGCTGGCGGCTGAACCGGCTATAGACCGATTGGCCGGCGAGCAGCAGCGAGTGTTCGTCGGTCCGCAATTCCACGATAGTGAAATCGACATCGATCAGGCGGCCGTTGCAGAGCAACGTGGTCGGACCGTTGATGCCGGGCCGATCAAATACCTGGATCAGGACGAGCGTATCGCTGTTGATGATTCCGTTGAAGATCGATATCCCGGCGGGACTTTTCGCTTCGACGATCATCGAATCGCCTCCGGTGAGGCGGCTGATCAGGAAACAGGCAACCAACTTCGGGCCTTCGGCGCGATGCAGGGTTGAATACTGCAAAGCGGTAAAGGTGATCGAGCCGTTCTGGAACGTATGCGCCGAATCGGAGTAGTTGGACTCGGACATGAGGCCTTTCGATTTCAGGAACGTTTGCGGGGTTATCGATTCGGCTGAAAGGGTTATTGGCTGAGCCGACAGCCGAGCGGCCAGGATGCATATCCAAAGAACTAAGAATAGAGCTTTTGTTTTCATGGTACGTTTTCCTCGGTGATGGATTGTTAATGTGAGATTCGACTATATCATGCCGGAGAAAGCCGTTCAAGACCGGATTGACAAGGGGCTTCCTTTGCGGGACAATGGGAGGACTTTATAGCTTATCCCGGGCCTATGGCAAACGACAAAGACATTGATTTTCTCTTTGAAATGGGGACGCTCCGCTATATCCCGCGGACGTGGCGCCAATTCTTAGGAGCGGATTTCGCCAATGTCGCCGAGCACACCTTCCGCCTGATGTGGATCGCGCTCTGCCTGGCGAAAGCTGAAAAGGCCGATCCGGCAAAAGTGCTCCAGATGGCCCTTTGCCACGATATCACCGAAAGCCGGACGGGCGATGTCCATTACATCAGCCGGATGTATACCGATCGCGATGAAGACAAGGCGATGAAGGATATCGCGACCGGCACGAGCCTCGAGGCCGAACTGCTCGCCTTGCATGAGGAATACGAGCGCCGGGAAACGATCGAAGCGAAGGTCGTCAAGGATGCGGATACGCTCGATGTCGATATGGAGCT
>CAYTLN010000016.1:0-16738 GCA_964438845.1 uncultured Gammaproteobacteria bacterium | reverse complement strand
TACGATTACGACCTCATCATCATCGGTTCGGGCGCCGCGGGATTGACCGCGTCGATTTACGCTTCCCGCTACACGCTCAAGAATATCGTCATCGGCGACATTCTCGGCGGCACGACGACCGAAGCCCATAAGATCTATAACTGGCCGGGCGATCCGGGCGTTACCGGTTTCGCGCTGATGGACCGGATGAGCAAGCATGCGAAAGAATCCGGAGGAGAGATCCTCGGCGATACCGTAGTAACCGTCGAGAAGATCGACGGCGGTTTCGAGGTGAAGACGAAGCGCGGCAAACAGTTCACGGCGAAAGTCGTCCTCTTCACATCCGGAACCAAGCACCGCCATCTCGGCCTCTCGCGCGAGGATGAATTGCAGGGCAAAGGCGTCGCGTACTGCGCGACCTGCGACGGCCCGTTCTATAAGGATAAGAACGTCGCCTTAGTCGGCGGCGGCAACAGCGTCATCTCGGCCGCCTTGTATATGGCCGACTTGGCTTCCCAGGTTTATGTCATCGTCCGCGGCGCCGATCTCAAGGGCGAACCGGTCTGGCGCGAAGAACTGAAGAAGCGACCTAACGTCAGCGTCCTTATGAATACCAATGTCGCCGCGCTTATCGGACAGGACAAGCTCGAAGCGCTCAAGCTCGACGCGCCGTTCAACGGCTCGGATGAAGTGCCCGTCGACGGGATGTTCGTCGAGATCGGATTGGTCCCGCAGACGGAATTGGCAAAAGGCCTCGGCGTCGAAACCGACCAGTTCGGCTACATCAAGGTCCGTCCCGACATGTCGACCAATATCCCGGGGCTGTATGCGGCCGGCGATTCGACCGACGCTTCCAATAATTTCCATCAGATCGTGACTGCGTGCGGCGAAGGCGCCGTAGCGGCCGACGCGATTTATAAGAAACTTTCAGTCGCTTAGTATCAAGGAAAGGACCGGCCATTGCCGGTTTTTTTCTATGGACAGATCATGATACCCATGAAAGAAATCTTCCAGAAAATCCGGATGCCCTTGCTCGCCCTCGGCGCTGTCGGCTTGCTCTACGCCTTATGGCACATCTTTGATTTGCCTCCGCAATCTGAATTGGTCGAGATCGCTCGCAGCTATTTCGACCGCTACGGGCTGCTGACGGTCTTTATCTGCGCTTTTGCTGAAGCATTGCTGCTGATCGGTTGGTATTTTCCGGGCAGCATCGTCATTTTTCTCGGCGTCATTTTTGCCGGCCGTGATATCGAACAGGTCGGCCTTGTGGTGCTGGTTGCGGCCGCCGGGATCATGGTCGGGTATACGCTCGATTACCTGATCGGGCGATACGGCTGGTACCGGCTGTTTCTCAGGTTCGGTTTGGAAGAGGGGATCGCGAGCGCGGAGCAGCGCCTCGAACGGTACGGCTGGAAAGCGTTCCTCGGCACGTACTGGCATCCGAATCTCGCGTCGATGACGGCGACCGGCGCCGGCATCCTTCATTTTCCCTTTGCTAAATTTTTAGTATTATCGATCGTCTCTGTCTGTCTCTGGAATACGTTCTGGAGCGGGATCATCTTTATCTGGGGCGAAGCGACATTATCGGTCATCGGCATCCGATTCGGCTTGTTGGCGATAACGTTTTGGATACTGTACCGGCTCATATTCTCGAAAAAGGTTTCTATTCCGTAAGACAATGCTGACATCTGAAGTCGATGACGCATCCGAAGAGGATGTTTTTTGATTTTTCGGCCTATATATACTGTGGTATAATGAAACGGCTATTATTTGAGACATGGCATATGAATATTGAACGCTGGGAGGAAGTCGTCGACCAAGTCCGGAATAATTTCGATGTCGAAGATTCACGGACCGACATTGATGAATTGACAGGCGACATTGAATACGAATTCCTTATCTTTACCGGACCGCTCGGCCGGCTGAAGCTTGAGTTTTCGTCGAAGCCCCTTATCCTCGATACCAAGACGCACTATACGAAACGGATCGGTTCCGACGTCGGCGTCGAGAATGTCTATAGCGATACCGAACGTACCAATACGCTCACGGTCTCGAAGTGGGACGAAGCGTCCGAAAGCTGGAAAGAATTCGATTCTAAACTATTCCAATAAAAAAACATATGAAAAAGATATCCTTGATCATCTGTCTCTGCGCCCTCGCGCTTGCCGGATGCTCCAATCCGTTCGCCCGTACGACTGACGCGCCTAAGCCGACCGGAAATATTTCCGATACGCTGGCGGCGCAGTCGTCTTTTAAGAAATTTTCGAATCCTGAAGAGATCAGGCAATTCTTCGAGGGACGTTCGCAGTCAGCCGGATCCGGTTCAGTCATGTCCGTCGCCGCTGATTCAGCCGTAAAGGAAGCGGCTCCGGTCGCGAGCGGACTCGGAGGCGGCGGGGGATATTCGACGACCAACGTCCAGGTCGAAGGAGTCGATGAAGCGGACATCATGAAGACTGACGGCAAGAACCTTTTCGCGGTCAGCGACAAGAATCTCCTCATCTTCGATCCGAAGGGAGGCGAAACCAAGCTGCTCTCGACGACCGTCCTTGATTCTCGGCCGCAGGAACTGTATCTCGCCGGCGACAAGCTCGTCGTCTTCGGTTACGTCGACAGTGCCGCGATGGCTGCCGACAGCCTCATGCGCATCTTCCCGACAAATACGTTCCTGGCGGTCTACGATATTTCCGACCGTTCGAAGCCTTCGCTCGTCCGCCGGCTCGAGTTCGAAGGCGGCTATGTCTCCTCCCGTCTGATCGAGAACCGTCTCTATTTCATCACCACTACCTATAATTATTATCCGGTGGCTGACCGGCTCTTGCCGCGCGTTGCCGAAAACGGCGCCGTGATTTCGGGCGAGGCTTCGTCTGACAAGTACCTGTATCCTGACGTGTACTATATCGATACGCCGAGCGCCTATAACGCGACGACGGTCGCGGTCCTCGATATCGCTTCGCCGTCCGATCCGCTCTATTCGCAGGTCTATGTCATGCCGGCCGGCGAAACGGTGTACGCTTCTGAGAAGTCCCTTTATCTCGCGTATACGAAGTATCTCAATGAATACCAATTGCGGATGGATGTCGCTAAAGAGATCCTCTATAACCGCTTGAACGATCGGGAACGTTCCCGCATCGACGCGATCGCCGCGATCGATTCGGCGATCCTGTCCGATGATGAGAAGGCGTCAAAGGTGAATCAGGTGATCGAAGCATATTTTTACCGCCTGACGGAAGCGGAGCGGACGCAGGTGACTAAGGAGCTCGATGAGGAATTCGGCCGACGCTACGCCGATATCAACAAAGAATTGGAAAAGACCGTCATCCATAAGATCGCCTTTGCGGGCGGACGTCTCGAATACCATGGCAGCGGCGAAGTTTCCGGCCGGCTCCTGAACCAGTATTCGCTTGATGAACATGACGGGAATCTCCGGCTGGCGACGACGCGCAACCGTTCCTGGGCGATCCCGTTCTTCTCGGCCGTTTCTGACGCGAAGATCGTGCTCCCCGCTCCGCAAAACGATTCCTATTCGAACGTCTATGTCCTTGACCAGAACCTTAAGACCGTCGGTTCCATCGAAGATCTGGCGAAAGGCGAACAGATCTATTCCGTGCGCTTCATGGGCAACCGGGCCTATCTCGTGACCTTCCGCCAGACCGATCCGCTGTTCGTCCTTGACCTCTCCGATCCGGCCCAGCCGAAAGTCGCCGGCCAGCTCAAGATCCCGGGATTCTCGAACTACCTGCATCCGTATGATGAAACGACGATCATCGGCATCGGCAAGATGGCGATCGACAAAGGAGCCCAAGGAGTCGAAATCCAGAATCTCAAGCTGAGCCTCTTCAACGTCAGCGACCCGAGCCAGCCGAAAGAGAAGGCGAGCCTGACAATCGGCGGCAAGAACAGCGATTCGGTCGCGCTCTATGATCCGAAAGCTTTCCTCTTCAGCCGCGAACGCCAGCTGCTCGTCATTCCGGCGACATTGACCAAGCCTGACGCCACCGATTACCAGATCGATTTCCAGGGCAGCGTCGCTTTCACGATAACCGCTGACAGCATCAAGGAACGCGGCCGCGTCGGCTTCAGGACGAATGCCTCTTTCGAGGAGAACGGCGCCTATGTCGATGACTCGGCCCGGCGCAACCTCTATATCGGCGATTTCTTGTATAGCTATTCCCCCGCAACGCTTAAAGTGAGCCAGCTGGCGGACCTGAAACCGGTTGCCGGTATCGATCTGCCGCGTCCCGCTGCTAACCAAGGCGTCAAGCCATTGCCATATGCTGAAACCGCACCGGCACGTTAAGGTCGGAATCGCCCTCGCTCTGCTGGCGCTTGTCGTCGGCGGAGCTGTTGCCGTGAAGGAGGGAGTATTCGGTCCCCGACAATCGGTTCCCGAGACGGCTCCGGTCGTCGAGGCTGATCCGTTGTACCACGAACGGGCTCGCGATATCGCTGAACGGTACGAAGCGCTCGTTGATTCGCCGGAGGCTTCGGAAATCGAACGCCTGCGCCAGGATATCCTTTCGCTGCGCGTATCAGCCGATGATAAGGATGCGCATCTCGCCCTTTTCCGGGCGATATCGATGCTGGCCGAGTCGACGGAGTCAAACGATTCTTCGTTGCGTCAGGAAAGCCTGAGCCTGATGGCTTCAGCGCGGGAGAAATATCCATGGCTCAATTGATATGAATTTCAAATTCTTGTTCTTGCCAGCCTTTTTCCTTTTCACCGTCGGACTCGTTATCTGGTGGTACCTGTCGCCGGCTCAGATAGGCTACGCCATCGCGGTCGCTACCGCCGGCTATGCCCTCGGCGCCTGGTGGCTTGACCGCGACCGCCATGACTGGTGGCAGCTCGCATTCTTGCCGGTATTCCTGTTCGCGTCGGCGACCACGTACGGACTTTTGATTTCGGCCCGTCCGGCCCTCATCATCTTCGCCGCTTTGCTCGTGATCGCCGAGACCGTGTACTGGCGCTTCGCATATTTATACGCGTTGCGTCCGTCTTCCTATCCCGCCTTCGCGCTTGAACGGCTTTCGTTCTATGTCAACTTCGCGATCATCTTCTGCGCGTCAGCGGCGGCCTTCGGCGTGCGTACTTTCCTCGGCATCCGTCTCGGGATCATCGCTCCGCTCTTCGCCTTGATCATCGCGCTGATCGTCTACCAGTGGGCCTGGATCAGCAAGGTCGAATGGAAGTCGGCCTGGCGGCATATCGTCGTCTTTGCCGTGATCATGACCGAACTGTTCTTCATCGCTTCCTTCCTGCCGCTCGATTTCAACGTACTTGGCTTTTTGCTGGCGACCAGCTACTATGCCTTTATCAGCTTAGCTGCCAATCAACTCGAACATACGCTTGATGGCCGGCGCGTAAAGCTTATCTTCGCCGTCGTCGGAGCCTCATGGCTCATCGTTCTCCTGACGGCTCGCTGGATATAATATCCTTATGAACATTACCGAACGCAGCAAATTCTGGCTCATTTTCACGCTCATTGTCGTCGCGGGCTTTATCGGCGGCATCCTTGGCAATTGGCTTTTCATTTATCTGCTTGATAAATACTATGATATCCCTGCCGGAAATTATCTCGCCGCTCCGGTGACCGGAGATGTCATCGTCCGTGACTCGAAGCCCTCAGCTTCGACGAACGACTTCACACAGGCGGTGAAGAGCGCTGATACGAGCTTGGTCGGTCTGTTCCGCTATGACGCGGCCAAGCCGGAAACCGAAAACTTCTTGCCGAATAACCGCGTGGGCCAGGCGGCGGTCCTGACGAGCGACGGCTGGATCGTTACCGTAACGAAATTCTCTCCGGAGGCGCCTCTCGCTTCGTTCCGCGTCGTTACTAACGACCGCAAGGCATACGCGATAGACAAGATCGTCTACGACGCGCCGACACAGCTCTCATTCCTCCATCTCGCCCAGGCTCAGAGCTTATCCGTGAAAGAGATACTGATGAGCCGCGATCTTAATCCGGGCCAGTCAATCGTCGGCATCGAGTGGGACGGCGCGGTCGAAGAAGGCAAGCTCGCCCGTTTCGGCGAAGGTATCCGGATATCGGATACGGCCACAATGCCGCTTGCCGTCTCGGGCTTGGGAGATCGCAATCTCTTCTTGTTCGATAATGCCGGACGCATGGCCGGCCTGACGCAAGGACGCAACGCGGTAGCGATGGATACGATCAAGATATTGATCGACAAGCTCCTGACTTCGAACTCGATCGCCCGCGCCAGCCTCGGCGTACGCTATATCAATCTTTCCAATCTTCCGGTCGCCACCGGCAACGGAGCGCTCCTGACCGCGGACGGCACGGCGCCGGCCGTCGAAACCGGTTCCGCCGCCCAGAAAGCCGGATTGCGCGCCGGCGACATCATCACGACCTTCGACGGCGTCGAGGTCGGTTCGTTCTCGAGCCTCGCTCTGCTCGTCCAGGAATATGAGCCGGGCGATGTCGTGCCGGTAGGCTACACTCGCGGCGGCAAGCCCGCGACCGTTTCCGTGACTCTCGGTCGCCTTACTTCAAAATAACCATGACTATCAAGACTCCGTCCGCCAGAGATTGGCAGGGGAAACGAATACTGCTGCGCCTCGACCTTAACGTCCCGCTCTCCCCGGGACGGATTGCTGATGACTTCAAGCTACGCGCCGTCCTCCCGACTATCCGCCGCTTCCGTGCGAAAGCGGCGCTTATTATTGTTACCCATATAGGAGAACCGTCGGGAAAGGCGAGTGACAGAAAAGTATTTTCTGTGTCACCTGTTGTCCTGTGGCTCCGTCGCCGCCTTGGAAGACGTATTATTGCCGGCGGATTTAACTGGAACAAGCTTAAACGCCAGGCGCTTGGATTGAAGGTAGGAGATATTCTGATACTGGAAAACATGCGTCTTTTTCCGGGCGAGTCCGATAATAGCCCCGTGCTAGCTCGCAAGCTTGCCCAGCTTGGTGATGCGGTGATTAACGACGCTTTCGCTGTTTCTCATCGTGCTAATGCGTCAATTTCAGCCATTGGTGATTTTCTGCCTATGTTTGCTGGACCACACTTAGCAGAAGAGGTGAAAAATCTGGATTACGCGATGCATGGCCGTCAGCCATTGCTAACAGTCGTAGGAGGCGGGGTCAAGCTTCCCAGCAAGCTTCCTTTTATCAGGCAGCTCTTGAGGCGCTCGAATGCGGTGTTGACTGGCGGAGCTATTGCCAACACGTTTTTGAAGGCGGCGGGTAATGAGATCGGACATTCATTATTTGATGTATCTTCGCTGTCGTCTGCTCGGAAACTGCTAAGTAAGAAGATAGCAATGCCGATTGATGTGGTAGTGGTCAATCAACGAGACGGATCATCTGTAAAAAAGATAGAAGACGTTACCTCTACCGATACGATTATTGATATCGGTCCTGCTACTCGAATCATGTATGGTAAGAAGATGGATAAGGCTCGGACGATTGTATGGAACGGACCTATGGGGATATTTGAAAAGAAAACCGGTATGGCTGGTACTAAAGCACTCGCTAAAGCAATAGTTACAGCAAGCAAGCGAGGAGCATACACGCTTATTGGCGGTGGTGAAACATTATCAGCGGTGAGTGTCGCGAATCGACGAAATCTCAACTGGGTCTCGACCGGCGGCGGCGCGACGCTCAGCTATCTTGCCGGTTTGCCGATGCCGGGCCTGAAGAACATTATTTCATAAGTATGGCTAGGAAGAAGACATCGCGTCCGCGTCCGTTGGCTCTCATCTTGCTTGAGGGTTTCGGTGTCGCGCCGGCAAATCCGGGCAATGCGATTTCCGAAGCCCAGCCGGCATTCTTCTCATATCTTATCAATCATTATCCGGCGATTACGCTGGCGGCGTCGGGAGAATCTGTCGGACTTGAGCCGTCACGCCCGGGTTCGGCGGAAAGCGGCTTCGGCGCCATCGGTACCGGACGTCCTTTGTTGACTCCGCGGTTGTCGGCTGATCAAGTGTTTGAAACGAAATCATACGAAATCTCGGCGGCGTATATCGAACTCAAGCGTCGGTTGTCGGCGGGCGGTGCCCTCCATCTTATCGGCGCCGTTTCCGGAGCCGAAACCATGTCGTCGCTCAGCCATCTTTCCTCTTTGCTCTCTATCGCTGCCGACTGCAAGGCTCCGGCCTATGTCCATGCGATCCTCGACGGCGTCGATGCGTCGCCGTCAGCCGGCGAATCGACGATCAGTCGCCTTGAGGAAACGTTCGCCGGAACCGGCGCCCGCATCGCGACGCTGTCCGGCCGCTGGTATGCGCTTGACCGGACCGGCCACGCGAACCGGACCGACAAAGCGTACCAGGCGATGGCCGCAGCCGACGGCGCCCGTTTCCCGACAATCGCCGCCGCGTTCGAGACGACGTATGCGAAGAAGATTTTCGACGAAGAATTTCCGCCGAGCGTTATCGGCGATCCCGTGCCGGTAACCGAGGCTGATGCCGTCCTCTTCTTCAATTTCCGTCCGAACGGAAGCGAACTGCTGGCCGCCCGTTTCACTGATGCCTTTGTCATGACGTTGACCGATTACGGCACCGGCGTGCCGTCCCTTGTCGGCTCGTCCGCTTCAGAGGTTTCGCTGCCGCGCATCATCGTCAATCATGGCTTGCGCCTGCTGCGTCTTGCCGATAGCGAAGCCTATCCGGACGTGAGCGCGTTCTTCGACGGGACGTCGGCCGCCCTTGAACATGAGCGCCGCCAGATCGTCGAAACCGATGCCGATCCGGTCCATTCCGCCGCGGAGACGGCGAAGGAATTCGCGGCCGCGGTCGAGACAGGGGAATACGATGTCATCATCACCGCCTTTGCCCAGCCGGACCGTGCGGCCCATACCAACCAGCTTGAACCGGCCGTCGAAGCGATCCGCGCGGTTGATGCGGCGCTCGAATCGATCGTGACGACGCTCCTGAACGTCGGCGGCGCGGCGCTCATTACCGCCAGCCACGGCGCTGCCGAACGGACGATCGATTTCAGCGGCGTCGGCGGACCGCATACGGCCAACCCGGTCCCGATGCTGCTTGTCGGTAAGCGCTTCGAGGGTTACAGCCTCGGCTTGCCCGAAGCTATCGGCGGCGACTTGAGCCTGCTCAAGCCGGCCGGCAGCTTGCTCGATGTCGCGCCGACCGTCCTCTCGATCCTCGGGCTCGACCAGCCGGCGGATATGCCGGGCCGCAGCCTTATCTAACGTATGCCACGATTCTTTTTCTCACGCCTCTTCCGCGCTTCTGAAACCGTTGCCGGAGCCGCCGTCATCATCGCCGTGCTCTCGATCGCGAGCCGCGTCCTCGGCATGCTGCGCGACCGTATCCTCGCGAGCACCTTCGGGGCGGGACAGACGCTCGACATGTACTACGCGGCGTTCCGATTGCCGGACCTTATTTTCAACCTGCTCATCCTGGGCGCGCTGTCAGCCGGATTCATCCCGGTATTTTCCCAGCTCCTCGCCAAGAAAGAAGACAAGCAGGCCTGGCGCCTCGCGAGCAACATCCTCAACATCCTCGGCATCGCGCTGACCGTCATCTGCGGCCTCGGCATGATCTTCTCGCCGCTGCTCGTCCGGATCATCGTCCCGGGCTTTGACGCCGAAGCGCAGGCGACGATCGCGTCGCTGACGCGCGTCATGTTCTTGTCGCCGTTTTTGCTCGGCTTATCGAGCATTGTCGGCGGCATGCTCCAGTCGTTCCAGCGTTTTTTCGTCTATTCGCTCTCGCCGATCTTCTACAATCTCGGTATCATTTTCGGCGCTGTTATCCTGGCGCCGCGGCTCGGTCCGGTCGGATTGGCCTGGGGCGTCGTGATCGGATCGTTCCTGCACTTGCTTATCCAGTTGCCGGCCCTCTTCCGGCTCGGCTTCCGGTACGAACGCTTGATCGAATGGCGGGACAAGGGCGTACGGCGGATCTTCTCGATGATGACGGCGCGGACGCTCGGCCTGGCTGTCACGCAGATCAACCTGATGATCATGACGGTCATCGCCTCGACGCTCGCGAGCGGTTCGCTTTCGGTCTTCAACCTCGCGAACAACCTCCAGTCATTCCCGGTCGGCATCTTCGGCATCTCGTTCGCGATGGCCGCCTTCCCGCTCATGTCGGCGGTCGCGGACAAGACCGATAAGCTTGTCGAATATTTTTCAAAGACATTCCGGCAGATCATGTTCTGCATCATCCCGGCGACGGTCATCATGATCGCCTTGCGCGCGCACATCGTCCGCCTCATCCTCGGCGCGGGAAAATTCGATTGGGAAGCGACGGGATTGACGGTAACGACGCTCGGCTTCTTCGCGATCTCATTCTTCGCCCAGGCGGCGTTGCCGCTCCTGACCCGCGCTTTCTATGCCCGGCATGATTCGAAGACGCCGTTCTTCACGGGTGTCGTCGCCGAAGTCGCGAACCTTATCCTGGCGCTCTGGCTCGTCGGATCGTTCGGCGTCACGGGATTGGCTCTCGCGTTCTCGGTCTCGAGCATCCTGAATTTCCTCCTCCTCTTCGTCTTCCTGCGCCGCGCTCTCGGGTCGCTGCAAGAAGGCCGGATCGTCGTTTCTATTTTCAAATCATCGGTCGCCGCGTTCTGCGCCGGCATCGCCATCCAGGCGATGAAGCTCTTCGTCTGGCCGGCGACGGCCGACCTGACGCGTTTCTGGGGAGTGTTGCTTCAGGCCGCGGCAGCGGGCATTTTCGGATTGTTGGTGTACTTCGCTGTCAGTTCGCTCATGAAGAGCGAAGAGTTCATCGAGGTCTGGGCGGCGATCAAGCGCCGCGTTACGCGTCCGTGGCAGAAAGTCCAGGTCGAAGACCAGGGCGAAGCGAGAGGAATATAGCCCCACCCCTAACCCCTCCCCGTCTTACGACAGGGAGGGGAAACTTGTATTCACATGAATACGAGTCTCCCTTCCCTATGCGCTTGCGCATGGGGAAGGGCGGGGGATGGGGTGAATAATTGACAAAACCAGCTTTCAGGATTAATCTCGAATCAAAGTTCTTTGACACCGTAAGGGTGTAACAAAAATTGAGCGAAAGGCTCAGGAGGGACCAATGAAGAAATTAAAAAAAGAGATTCATTCTTTAGATTATGCAGTTGCTATTTTCTTTTTTCAGATCTCAGGTATTGTGCAGAATCTAATTCCGGACTGGACATTCAGTATCCGCAAAGGTTTGCATGTTTCTATTACCGAGGGAACACCGTCTTCGGGTGATGTGGTAGTTGCCGCCCGGTCAATAGCGTGGCAAAAAGGAAAAATACCGTCGGTTACGATCAGACTGATAAGATCGGGCGAAGTATGGATACCATCGGAAGCTAATATATTTTTTCCATCTCGGACAGAAAAAGGGAAGTTTACTCCTTTATATGTTAAATGTCAGGATGCATCCAACATTGGAAAGATACGTTTCATTGCTGATATGAATAATAACTTAGGAGCTTTATTTATGGAAACTCAGCTTGAGTATGTAACAAATAATGCAAGGTTAGTTCAGAGGATGGAAGATGAATATTGGAAAAGAATAAATCAGTGATAAAGTAGTGACAGTTATGTCTATTTTTGAGTAAACCGACGATACATCAGGTTTACTCTTTTTATTTTCTGTAATAGAGTAGATATATGGAAGAAACGAAAAAATTCCAACGCACCATCGAAGACTTTACCTGCGAGCATTGCGGCGCGACCGTCAGCGGCAACGGCTATACGAACCATTGCCCGAAATGCCTCTGGTCGAAGCATGTCGATATCAACCCGGGCGACCGGGCCCAGAACTGCGGCGGATTGATGAAACCGGTCGGGCTGGAGCAGAAGGGCAGGGAAGTGATGATCGCCCATGTCTGCCAGGATTGCGGCTTCCGCCGGCGCACGAAAACCGTCCCGGAAGACGATTCCGAGGCCCTGATTGCCCTTAGTTCCGGGCGTTTATCCTAATATTAGCCATGAAAATGGCTTTTTTTAGTGTTTTTCCCTTGACTTTTCGGCCCTGATAGGTTACTATCGAGAGTACTTGTCATGAAATAATCGCTCGGCAAGCAGGCGGTTGCCGCTTCTGAAATAAACAGGGGCGGAGGAAAGTCCGGACTCCACAAAAAGGGCAGTGGGTAACCCCCACCGGAAGCAATTCCAGGGAAAGTGCCACAGAGACGATACTACCCGGCCGAATGGCCGGGGAAAGGTGAAAAGTTGGTTCGGCCACAAGGCCAGAGCCTTCGTCCTCCGGCGACGGAGTGACGCGGTAAACCCTGCCTGGAGCAAGAGCAAATCTTTTCCATAAAACGGAAAAGAGCCAAGTAGCTCGCTGGAATCCGCCAGCAATGGCGGATCTAGATAGATAGCCGTCCCCGGTTGTATGACCGGGACAGAATCCGGCTTATCGCTTACCGAGTGGTTATTTCTTGATAAGAAACTATGAAAAGAACAGACTTGTTTTTTTCCGTGCTCCTGTTGCCAATAGATTTCCTCATGGTAGTCCTCGCCGGCTTATCGGCGTACTACCTGCGTTTTTCAAATCTCTCGACCGACATCCGGCCGATCATCTTCAGTTTGCCGCTCGGCGAGTATGTTCAGGTACTACTGATCCTCGGGCTCGTCTGGCTCGTCATCTTCGCGTTTAGCGGACTCTATAACCTGCGCGAACTGGGTAGCCTCAAAGCTGAATTGAAGAAAGTCGTCCTCGGCTGCTCGCTCGGGCTGGTCGCCGTCGTCATCTACATCTTCTTCCAGCGCGACCTGTTCTCCTCGCGCTTCATCGTCATGGCCGGCTGGCTCCTCGCGATCCTCTATGTCGGGCTCGGCCGCGTGATCATTACGTATGTCCGCCGGGCGCTCCGCGTTTACGGCATCGGCATCCATAACATCGTCGTCGTCGGCAGCGGACAGACTGCTGACCGGCTCGTCCGCGAATTTTCCGTCCGCCGCAATCTCGGCTATGTCGTCGTCAAACGCTATGACGACTTTACCCTCGAATCGGCCGCCGACCTCGAAGCCTTCCTCGAACTCAAGGAAGTCGATGAAGTCCTGCAAGCCGACCCGAACCTGTCGAAGGCCGAGCGCTTGCGTCTCTTCGACTTCGCCGACGAGCATCATCTGACATTCAAGTACGCCGCCGACCTGCTTGAGACGAAAGTCCTGCGCGTCGAAGTCGACGAACTCGCCGGTTTGCCGATCGTCGAAGTGAAGAAGACTCCGCTCGACGGCTGGGGAAGGGTCGCCAAGCGCGTCCTCGACATCATCGGTTCGTTCATCCTCATCATCCTGACGAGCCCGATCATGATCCTGACCGCGATCGCCATCAAGCTCGATTCCCGCGGCCCGGTCTTCTTCTCGAAGCTCGACGACGATTCGCCGCTCTATCGCATCGGCCAGGGCGGCAAGAAATTCCGCTACCTGAAATTCCGCTCGATGCTCGACCGGATGAACAGCCTGCGCTACACCGAACTTGCCGACCGCAATATCCGTACCGACGGGCCGATGGTGAAGATCAAGGACGATCCTCGCATCACCCGCGTCGGCAAGCTCATCCGCCGCCTGTCGATCGACGAATTGCCCGAGCTCTTCCTCGTCCTTACCGGCACGATGTCCCTCGTCGGCCCGCGTCCGCACCTGCCGGAAGAAGTCGCGAAGTACGAAAGCCGCCATAAGAAAGTCCTGACGATCAAGCCGGGCATCACCGGCCTGGCCCAGGTTTCCGGCCGCAGCGACCTTACCTTCGATGATGAAGTCAAGCTCGACATCTACTATATCGAGAATTGGTCGCTCGCTTCAGATATCATTATCCTCTTAAAGACTCCGCTCGCCGTCTTCCGGTCGCGCGAGGCTGAATAATATGGAACACTCCCGGGTCGCCCTCATCCACGACCATCTCGCCCAGGACGGCGGCGCCGAAAAGGTCTTGCGCGTCCTGGCTGACATGTATCCGTCGGCTCCGATCTACACGCTCCTGGCCGAACCGGAAATGGCCAAGGTCTTCAACGGCCGCGTCGAGACGTCGATCATCCAGAAGCTCCCGGGCGGCATCAAGCATTACCAATGGTACATGCCGTTCATGCCGATGGCCGTCGAATTCTTCGACCTCGGCAGCTTCGACCTCGTCATCTCCGACGCCTCGGCGTTCGCCAAAGGCGTCATCACCGGCACGGATACGCTCCATGTCTGCTACTGCCATACGCCGACTCGGTATGTCTGGGATTATACGCACCAGTACATCGAAGAACTGCCGTATAACAAGTATTTCAAAAAAGTCATCTCCCTCATCCTCAATTACATCCGCCTCTGGGACCGGCAGGCGGCCGACCGCGTCGATTTCTTCATCGCCAACTCGAAGACGGTCCAGGCCCGGATCAAGAAATATTACAAGCGCGATTCGATCGTCATCTATCCGCCGGTCGAAGTCGACAAGTATTCCGTACGCAACGCTCCGGGGGAATATTTCCTGATCGGCGGACGGCTCGCGAAGTATAAGCGGACCGACATCGTCGTCGAGGCCTTCCGCGACCTCGGCCTGCCGTTGAAGGTGTTCGGCGACGGCGTCGACCTCGAGCGCCTGCGCGGTATCGCCAACGGCGCTCCGCACATCCAGTTCCTCGGCCGCGTTTCCGAAACGGAAAAGGTGCGGCTGTTCGAGAACTGCAAAGCGTTCATCAATCCTCAGGAAGAGGACTTCGGCATCACCGTCGTCGAAGCGATGGCGGCCGGACGGCCGGTCATCGCCTATAAGAAAGGCGGCGCGACCGAGACGATCGAAGACGGCCGCACGGGCTTGTTCTTCGAGAAGCAGACGGCCGAAGCGGTGAAGGAATCTGTAAACCGCTTCACGGCGATGGATTTCGATGCGAAGTATATCCGCGAGCATGCGGAGCAGTATTCGGTGGAGAAGTATAAGAAGAATATGGAGGAGGCGATAAAAGAGTTTAAGAGGAAGTTTGAACTGTAAATCTCTTTAGCCTAGCTTATAATATGCATTTAATAAAATTTAGAATAAAGAATTATAAGTCAATTATTGATTCAATGGATTGTTATTTTAGCGATAGGTTAACAATTTTTGCAGGTAAGAATGAGTCTGGAAAAACCTCAGTGCTGGAAGCTTTGGAAGATTTTCATCAAGATAGAACTATTAGAGAAGAAGCTAAACCTATTCAGGGAGAAGGTATACCAGAGATTTCTATCACCTTTAATCTTACTTCCACAGAAGTTAATGATATTTTTAAAAGCATTAGCCCGTCGAAAAAAGTATCAAAAAATGTGACATTCACTCTCTCTAAAAGATATGGAGGGTCAAGATATACTATTGATTCTAGTGGACGTGATCAAATTGGTATTTCTAGTATTTATAATGTTTCTCTTGCAAAAATTCGCGAAGCCGAGAAAAAGGCAAGTGAATTAATTGAGAAATCGGCTTTAGAGGTTGATTTCCCTAAGTTTGCTAAACAGAGTTTAAAAGTTTATAAAGAAGAATCAATAAACTTTAAAAATCAGCATAGTGATTTAACGGATATAGTGAGCGAAGTTTTAAAAATAGAGAAGGCCTCTGATGATTTTTATGCCCAAGAAAAACTATTGTCGGATTTTATAACAAAATTTGTCGAGTTACTTCTCCCATATTTTATATTATTTTCATCATTTGATGATGAATTCCCTAAATCTATTCCTGTGGAGGGGCTTTCGGTCAATGAATGGGCAAAAGATCTCGAACACGTTAGTGATTTCTCAATTGAGAAAATGGCTTCAACTAATCAACAAGCTCAGATCAATCATGAAAATTCTGTAAATGTTGATTTTACAAAGAAGTTTAAGAAATTTTGGACTCAGGACAATATTAAATTACAAGTAAAGAAAGATGGTAGCAATATAAACTTTTGGATTGTTGAAAACAATAGATCCTATTTCCCTTCACAAAGAAGCAAAGGCCAACAATGGTACCTTTCTTTTTATATTAGAATTGTTGCTAGGCTCAGAGAAAATAAGCCAAATATAATATTAATCGATGAACCTGGGCTATATCTGCATGCCAAGGCTCAAAAAGATTTGTTAAATGTTTTGCTTGAACACACCAACGATAATCCCGTTATTTTTTCTACGCATTCCCCCTATCTAATTACTGAAGATAACTTAGAGAATGTACGTCTAATTGAGAAAAACAAGGAGGGGACAAAAATTCTTGGTAAAATTCATGCACACCCTACAGCGGATAGGGAAACACTAACTCCAGTTTTAACAGCAATTGGTCTTGGAATAAATGATTCGATTACAAATCTTGATCAGAAGAATAATGTAGTAGTGGAAGGTCCTGAGGATGTTTTCTATCTCCGTGCCTTTAAAGAACTAGAAAATTCGGATTTCAAAATTAATTTTATTAATGGTGGAGGAGCCCCTAATATGGGAACTGTAGGAGCCGTATTAGAAGGTTGGGGAGCTAATGTTCTTTATCTTTACGATAATGATCAGGGAAAAAAAGACGGTGAAAAGAAATTAAAATCGTGGCACGTCTTGCCGGAAGTTATTAAGAAAGTTCTACAAGAGGAGAATACTACTATTGTAGATATTTTTAGTGTTGATGATTTTAAAAATTTAGTTTTAAATGACCCCGGACTTTCTTATACCAAATCAAACTCTGACTATATAAAAAATGCTAACCCTAGGCATGATAAAGTATTGCTCGCTAGAAAATTTTTGCAGAAATCAAGAGCTGGGGGGGTCGTTTTGAGTGCTGCGACAAAGAAAAATATTAAATTTTTATTTGAAGAAATAAAATTCTGACCATGATATTGATTCATCAGTATAAATAACTG
>CAYTLN010000015.1:0-23269 GCA_964438845.1 uncultured Gammaproteobacteria bacterium | reverse complement strand
CATAAATTAATTTTTATATTAAAAACGGCCTTAGATGGGCCTCTTTTTAATTTCCAAAGATTTGGAGCTAACCCGTCTTGACTAACTCGGCCACGGGGGAGTAGGATTCGGTTAATTCGTACCATCAAAAAACATGAAAAAAGGAGATTAACATGCAGTTAACAGCTATCTGCTATTCTATAGCCATACTTTTCGGCTTTTCAATGCTTGCGGGTCTTTTAGTGTCAGGCATGGCAAGCCTGGTTAGCGCTTCCGCGGCAGACAAAAGGGGGATCTGGAATTTTTCCGTAGGCTTTCTTTTCAGCTTCATCCCATTCCTGGTCTTCTGGGCCTTCTTCAATGAACATTTCCCAATGATAAATGAGATTACCATTTCCCGCGTGGGGGCATCGTCTCTCGTAATCAGCTGGATCTGTATTTATCTTTGGGACTTTCGTGGGCCGATTATCGTGCCAACTAGCCTGCGGCCTCTGTATTTGAAGAGCAAGCTACTCTGGCGCTGGGCAACATGGTGGCCGATCGATGACAAAGAAAACTTCATTGTAACTTTGCGGGGCAACCCCAAACAACCTTGGTACACAAATCTAACAATTTCACTGTATTTCATAAAGGAAAGCCGCATCATCCTTGCCACGCAGGTTGCCCACAAAAAGCCTCCTCCTCCGAGAAAGGCAATCCACTGTTTTGACGAGCTGGGCCCGCGATTTGAAGAGATATTTACCAATAGCCTAATCTTTCACGGCATCGAACATAGGGAAACTTGCGTGGAACGCCCAGGGCTAAAAGAATGCATTATCAATGCCGAGAAAAGCCTCTTCCGCCAAATAGAAGAAAAATATGGCCTCAAGCTTGCGATTTCGCATACTGAGGTTAAGGGTTCGACAGAAGAATTCGGGGATTTCTTCCTTATGATAAAAGCAGAATAATTTCAGGTTAGGTTCTTATTTTCCGGCTATGCTCCATAGCCGGTTTTTTATTTTGAATAAACAAAAAAACACCGGCCTGTCGCCGGTGCTTTGTATTATTTGATGATTTCGCCCTCGATAACGTTCGGGGGAGTGGAGTTCGGATCCTTGTGCTGACGGAAGATCCACCACTGCTGGAGAATCGTCAGGAGCGTCGCTATGAGCCAATAGAAGGCTAAGCCGGACGGAAGGCTCAGACAGATGAAGACCGTCAGGGCGGGCATCACATAGAGCATCTGCTTATTCATCATCGCCATCATATTCTCATCCTTGGCGCCGTCGCCGGCCGGTTTCGGAGCGGACCGCATCGGCATCATCTTCGCCTGCCAGAACTGCGAAGCGCCGGCCAGGACCGCCAAGACGATATTCGGCTTTGAAAAATCGAGGAAGCCGAAGGCGATCGGGTTGATCGTTCCGGGATTCATGATGAACGGATAGACGAGGGTCAGGGCCTTGCCGGTCAATTCATCGCGGAAAACGCGGAAAATCGCCCAGAAAAAAGGCAGCTGGATAATAAGCGGCAGGCACGAAGACAGCGGGTTCACCTTTTCCTGCTTGTACAGGTCCATCATCGCGCGGCTTGCAGCTTCTTTATTATCCGCATGGGCACGCTTTATTTCCTCGAGTTTCGGCTGGAGATTCTGGAGTGATTTCTGAGCCTCGATCGCCTTCTTAGAGAGCGGATACAAAATGCCGCGGACAATGATCGTCAAGATAATGATAACGATACCGACATCATGGCCAGGCAAGAAATTATATATAGCGACCAGCAAGTTCAAGATCGGCTGGTAAAAAATCACTTCAAAAAGATGGGCCATAGGGGAGGTTAAAATTTAAAATCTAAAGACAAGATTCAAGACAAAGAGAAAATGCAAAAAAACTAGCCTTCGATCCCTCTTGCTGCTTGCATTGTATAGCTTATTTTGAATTTTGTCGTTATATTCCTATTTTTACTGCAGAGGATCATTGCCGCCCGGGTTCCAAGGATGGCAGCGCAGGATCCGTCGCATCGCTTTGTATCCTCCTTTAACGGAACCGTAGCGCTCGATCGCCTGGACAGCATACTCGGAGCACGTCGGGTGGAACCGGCAATACCCGTACGGGAAGAACCGGCGTAGCGGCCCATGATCAGCCGATAATGTCCGCTGATAACCCCGGACAAGCATGATAAGCGCGCGATCGATGAGCTGAGCGGCGTTCATCGTGTTCGGCTGAACAACCGCCCGAACGCGCCCGCTACTTCGGCTCTTAATTCAGCAAAGCCAGCCGTAGCGGCGGCTGGCTGGCAAAAGATCACGATATCATAGCCGACCGGCAGGGCGGGGAGCTCCGTTGCCAGGATAGAACGCAAACGGCGACGGAGGCGGTTCCTAGCGACTGCTTTCTTGGAGACTTTGGCGCTTGTGACGATTCCGAATCGGGTCACCTCGGATTCCGTCAAAACTGCCTTGAGCCTGAAAAAACGGCACTGCAAAGAACGGGGAGAGGCGAAAACCCGCTCAAAATCCCGCTTGAGGCGGACGCGGTTCGCCTTTGCCAGCATATGGTTATACGGTCAGCTTCTTGCGTCCCTTGGCCTGACGGCGCTTAAGGACGGTACGGCCGTTCTTGGTCTGCATCCGGGAGCGGAAGCCGTGCTTCTTTTTTGAACGGCGGGCGTTCGGTTGGTATGTTCGTTGTGGCATACATTCGTTAATTTCAGTTCTCAACGTACCACGATATCGGGCCCGAGTCAATCAGGGCGCGTCATCCACCGGTTATCAACAAATTATAAACATCAAACTGACTTTTCCACATACGCTTTCACTGCTATACTACGGTTACTCTTTATTCATTGAATATCGGTTGTTCGCTGTCAGGTGCTTACGATATTTTCTTTAGCAGCCGACATCTAACAACCGCACACCTCCATGGACTACGAACAGCTCTGGCAATCTGTGCTTGGCGAAATCGAGCTCAATCTTTCGAAAGCGAGCTTCACCACCTGGTTCAAGAACACGTTCATCGATTCATACGAGGACGGCAGGGTCATCATCTGCGTCCCGAACACCTTCACCCAAACATGGCTCCAGAAAAAGTACTACAACGACATCATCCTCGCTTTTAAGAACGTCACGAAAGAGCCGATAAAGGATATCTCATATAAGATCGAAACCAGGCGGCATGCTTCCGCGGCCTCGACCTCCTCAGCATCGTCTCCGGCGGCCGTCCGCGTCGAATCCTCTCCGCGCTCGATCAACTTGAACCGATTCGGCCTTAACAACTACTACACCTTCGCTAATTTCATCGTTGGCAAGGGCAACGAACTCGCCCACGCCGCCTGCCAAGCGGTCGCGACCAACCCGGGGAAGGCGTACAACCCGCTTTTCATTTACGGCGGCGTCGGACTCGGCAAAACCCACCTCCTGCAAGCGATCGGGAACGAGCTCTCGAAAAAAACCGACAAGATCCTCTACGTCACTTCAGAGAAATTCTCCAACGATTACATCAATGAAGTCCGCTCCGGGCGCGCAAAGCAGCTGAAGGAAAAATACCGCAATGTCGACCTCCTTCTTGTCGACGACGTCCAGTTCATGGCAGGGAAAGACGGGACCCAGGAAGAATTCTTCCACACCTTCAATGAACTCCACCAGACAAACCGCCAGATCGTCCTCACCTCAGACCGCCCTCCGAAAGCGATTCCCGCCCTTGAAAAAAGACTGCTGTCACGCTTCGAATGGGGGATGATCGCCGACATCACCCAGCCGGACCTTGAAACCAAGCTCGCCATCCTTGAAAATAAGTGCCAGGAAAAGAATTTCCCGCTCGCGATGGAGATACTGACGTATATGGCTAACAATATCCAGACGAATGTCCGTGAACTTGAAGGAGCGCTGACCCGCTTGATTACGTATTACGAATTCAATAACCTCCAGCCGACCCTTGAACTGACCAAACAGATCCTAGCCACCACCCTGATCGAGCTCAAAGAATCATCGATCACCAGCAAGCATATCATCGAAGCGGTGGCCAAATTCTTCGACATCGACATTAAGGACCTTATCGGGAAAAGCCGTAAGAAAGAACTGGTAACGCCGCGGCAGATGGCCATGTACCTTTTGCGGGAAGAAATAAGCTCTTCGTTCCCTTCGATCGGACACGAACTCGGGGGCAGAGACCACACGACCGCGATCCACGCCTGCAATAAGATCAATGAAGACCTCAAAACAAACCAGAAATTAAAACAGCAATTACTTTCCATCAAGCAACTAATCCAAGCCTAGGAGAACCTGTGCACAACCGGCGGATCCGGCCGGGATAACTAGGGGAGGGTATCCGCACAACTCGGACTAAAAAATAGATTCTGAAAAAATACCTGACTTATCACCACCCTCCTACGGAAGTAATCCCCGCCGCCATCCACAGCTATTCCTACATCTTTACCTTGCAACCATTGCCTTTCCGCCACCTATCCACACTATCCACCCCCTTATTGTTATTATTGTTTCTTTTATATATAAGTCTTTAATTACTATAAGCGCGTTATGAAAATCATCAGCCTGCAAAAAAATCTTCGATCAAGCGTTTATGCTGTAAATCATATCGCACAGAAAAACGTCAGCTTGCCGATTCTGAACAATATCCTGATCTCAGCTCAAGCGGGTGCCATAAAGTTGATTAGTACCAATCTTGAGATCGGCATCACGAGTCTGTTGCGTGGCAAGATCGAGCAAGAAGGTTCGTTCACGGTGGATGCCCGGCTCTTTTCCGAATATGTGAACCTGCTTGATAATGAAAAAGTCGATATTGAATTGGATGGGAGCGAATTAGCAGTCAAGTGCGGTACATATACCACGAAGATCAAGGGATTGTCGGCGGAAGAGTTCCCGTTTATCCCGAGCGTCGAGCGGGCCGACCCGATCGTATTGCCGATCGCCGATTTCAGCCAAGCTGTCAGCCAGGTCCTGTTCGCGGCCGCTCAGGATGAAAACCGGCCGGAGCTTTCCGGCATCCTGGCGGTGATCGCGCAAAACACCCTGACCCTTGCCGCCACAGACAGTTATCGCCTTGCCGAAAAGAAAATCACGCTTACTGGGAACGTGCCGGACAAGCGGTTCATCATCCCGGCCCGGACGCTCCAGGAAGTCGTCCGCATCATCGGCTCGGACAATGTGGATGAGGAAGTGCCGACGGAGATTTCATTATTTGTCTCAGACAACCAATGCTTATTCGTAGTCGGCGGGACCGAGATCGTTTCCCGGCTCATCGATGGGCAGTACCCCGAGTACACGCCGATTATCCCGACGCGCCATGCTTGCCGCGCTGAAGTGTCGCGTACTGAGCTTTCCCGGGCGGTCAAAGCGGCGGCCATCTTTTCCAAGAACGGCGTCAATGACATCGTGTTGGAATTTGATCCGGCGGCGAAATCCGTCGTCGTAAGCGCGGCCTCCGGCGCTTCGGGCGAGCAGGCGGCGTCGCTCCCTGGTTCGTTGCTTGGCGAGAAGGCAGTGATCACCTTGAACTATCGGTATCTGCTCGACGTGATAAATGCCCTTTCTGGAGAGATGATTGTTTTTGAAATTCTTGATGGCGATACTCCTTGCGTGATAAAAGATAGTGGCACGGGGTATCTCTATATCATCATGCCGATAAGAAAATAAAAAAAACGCGCCTTGAGGCGCGTTTTTTTGTCGTTTTATTTCTTGTAATTGAAATTGATTTTCTGCTCGCTGCAATTATCGATGTCGTCGCAGACGCGGACGAGAAGCTCGTGGAAGCCGCTCGGCAGGAAATCGATCGGCGTATTAACGAGATGGAACGGCGCGGCAGACACGGTCGCGAGATGGCCGGCGTCGATGAAATATTCAGCTCGGGCGATGCCGCGTGGCGCCGATGCCTCGATAAAGATATTGAGCATCTTGCTCTTGATCGATTCGCCGTCCTTCAGGTTCGTGACGCTGAAGACGGGCCGGTTTTCAGGGATGTGAAGGTTGTCTTTCTCGGTCGGGATCTGGTCGGTCGAAATATTATTGCGTTTTGCCCAGCCGAGAACGCGGCTTTCCCAGAGATTGAACTGCGGATCAGCGGCCGGGTTCTTCGGCGCCGGGCCGGTCGGGTCCGCCTTGTTCACGTAGTATAGGATCGAGTGCACTTCGCGGAATGATTTTTCTTCGATGAATGAAGGAGGCGTGAATTCGGTGGCAAGCAAGCCCGAGGCTTTATCGATCTTCACCTTTGTCTCATTGAAGCCTCCGCCGTCGAGCACCGCTTTCCCTGTTTTCGGAATGCTCGGCGCATTGAAGCTCTCTATATTGCCATCGCCCAAGACACGACGCATATATTCGTTCCAAATCGGCGCGGCAACCACTGAACCGTCCGCTCCGGCTTTCATTTCTTTGTTGTCGTTATTGCCTACCCAGACACCGGTAACGAGGGATGGCGTATACCCCATTGCCCAAGCATCGCGGTTGTTGTTAGTCGTTCCGGTCTTAGCCGCGACAGGGCGGCTGCCGAGTGTCAGGAAATTTCGTGCGCCGAAGACATAGGCGCGTTCGCCGTTGTCAGAGAGAACGCTATTAATCATGCGCGCGACGTTCGGAGCCCATACCTGCTCTTCTGAGTCCTTGAATTCCTCGAGTACTTTGCCGTGGCGGTCTTCAACCTTTAGGATGAAGGCGACGCGGTGGATTGTCCCTTCGCGGGCGAAAGCGGCGTACGCATTGGCATGCTCAAGAAGCTTGACTTCGCCACCGCCGAGTACGAGCGAAAGCCCGAAGCGGTCTTTGTCGGCGAGGGTTGTGTATCCGAGCTTTTGCGCACGCTTAAGGACGTTGTCGACGCCGGCTAAATAGAAGGCTTTTACGGCCGGCGTGTTGAGAGAGCCGGCGAGCGCTTTCTTCATGCTGACGGGGCCGTTCTCTTTGCCGTTGTAGTTCCGCGGTTCATATGGAGTGCCGGTCGTGGAGAAGTTCGTAATGACGTCGTAGAGGATTGTGTTCGGCGTGTAGCCTTGTTCGAACGCTTCCGCGTACACCATTGGCTTGAAGGACGAGCCTGGCTGGCGGGGCTGCAGGGCGACGTTCACCTGGCCATCGATCGTTTCGTCGAAGTAATCGCGGGAACCGACCATCGCGAGTACTTGTCCGTTTTTTGGGTCGATTGAAACAAGGGCGGCGTTCGAAGCATTAAATTTACCTTGGTTTTCGAGGGCCTTTTTCTTGACTACTTCTTCGGCGATCTCCTGCTTATAGGTATCGAGGGTGGTGTAGATTCTTAAACCGCCTTGTTCAATCGTTTTTTCTCCGTATTTTTCCGCAAGAATCTCTTTGATATGCATGACGAAGTGAGGCGCCATTATATTGTCAGTCTGTTCTTTGAAGGCGAGTTTCTCAGCTTGTGCAGAATCGCGTTCAGCTTTGCTGATCATGCCCTGGTCTACCATGAGGTCGAGGACGTACTGTTGGCGTTCGATGAGGATATCTTTATTCGGTCCGTACGGAGAATAGCGGCTCGGGCTTTGGATCATTGCCGCCAACGTCGCGCTTTCAGCGAGCGTTAAGTCCTTCGCGTGCTTGGCGAAGTATTTGAGGCCGGCCGCTTCGATGCCATATGCATTCGATCCGTATGGGATTTCGTTAAGGTACATTTGGAGAATCTCATCTTTAGAAAACTTCTGCTCGAGCCGGTAGGCGAGTATGACTTCTTTGATCTTTCTCGTGTAGAGCTTTTCGTTCGTCAAGACTGCGTTCTTGATGAATTGTTGGGTCAGGGTGGATCCGCCGCCTTTTTCATGGCGGAGGACGTTGGTGATCATGGTTCTGAAGATCGCCCAGAAGCTGACGCCTTTGTGGTGGTAGAAATCCTTGTCTTCGATGGCGATAGTCGCGTCGCGCGCGTATTTCGGGATCTGGTCAAAATTGATGAGCGTTCTTTTTTCCTCGCCATGGATCTCATAGAGGATCGTCTCGCCAGTCCGGTCATAAATTTTCGTGCTTTCGGCAACTTCTCGATCGGATAACCTATTCGGGTCGGGCAGGTCTTTAGAGAGCCAGAGGACAGTGCCTGTTCCGATGACAAAAATGATGAGAACGGCGAAGCCGGCGAGTGTCCAAAAGTTCTTGGTCTGAAGATAGCCTCGTATTTTAGACGTCAGTTTTGAGGCGGAAACGGAGGAAGCGCGAGGGCGCTCGCGCCACGCCGTGGGGCGGCTAGATGGGCGATGCTTGGTGTGCTTCCAGTATTGCGGAGATTTGGAGCTGGCCGACATGGAGGTAGAAGAAGAATAAGCGAGGCTTGCGCCTTCAATTACCTCATTATATCACACCTACGGGGCGGGCCGGGTGAATCGCTTGAGCCGAGAGCGGAAGGCGAGGAGATGGCGGAGGAATCGGGTGGTGTCGCGGAAAAGACGAACCTTGCTTGGCCGGGAGCCGTAGCGTGTTTCTTGCCAGTTTACAGCCACTTCCGAAACTGTCTTGCCGAAACGCCCTGCCCAGACGACCAGTTCCGTATCGAACGACCAGGCTGTATCGCGCAGGAGCGGCGCTAGTTCGGTGAAGACTGAACGGCGCACCGCTTTGAAACCGCACTGAAGGTCGCTGTACGGATGCTTGAGCAGCCAGCGGGATAAGTGATTATAGGAACGCGACGTCAGTTCGCGAAGCGGCGAGCGGACAACGACGGAACCGTCTTTGAACCGGGAACCGATCGCGACATCGGCGCGGCCCGAAACAAGCTCGTTGATGAGCGGCGGCAGGCTTTCGAGCGAAACGGCAAGGTCGCTGTCCATGTAGACGACGATGTCGGCGTCAGTCGCTGACCAGTACCGGGCAAGAGCCTGTCCGCGTCCGCCCTGGGGCGTGATAGACGCAACGATGCGCGGCTCAGCACGGGAGAGGCGAGCGGCGATTGCCGGCGAGGCATCGGATGCGCCGTTAACAAGCAGAGCGATCCGCCAGTCAAAATCAAAATGCTGCGCGTCGCAAAAGCGGAGCAGGCGCAGCGCGTTGCTTTCAAGGATGCGCTCTTCATTGTGCGCCGGTATGCAGATATCAACGCGCATAATTGTTGCGTGAGTATATCCGGCTGATCGCGTCCTCATACACGATCGACCAGTCGGGGCTTTCAGAGAGATAGTCGATCAGCGAGGTGTTCGGCGTGAATTGATCATCGCGATATCCGAGAATAACGCGTTCGAACCAATCGAGCTTCGGCATAGAGGGGGACGTTTCAATGAGGACATTCTGGATTCCATGTTCAGATAGTTTTTCTTCGGCTGTCGGCGAAAGAAAGTCGACATATTCTTCAAGCATCGTGCGGCCGCGGAAATCATATTGCGGCAAGCGCCCATCGATGAAGAGGCGGAGGTCGGGGGCCGCGCCGATGAGGTAGCCGCCCCAGTTGTAGGCATTGAAAAGGCGGCTTGAGTATTCTGCCTTTTCGGAAAGGAAACGTGCCGCTTCGCAGGGGTAGTTCTTACAATACGATTCGAAGGGGCGGTCGGTGATTTTGGCGCCAATCGCGAGAAGCACGGAAAGCATGGCGAGACATATTGTCGCCGTGGTCTTGTTTAGTTTGGAGAGTTCCATGGACCAGGCCGGCGATAGCGAGCGGATAATCGCGGGAGCGATAAGCACGAGGGTAGCGACGGCAAAGAGCGGGAAGTGACGCACCGATTTAAGGGACATGATGACCAGGAGGGCCCCGACTGCGATATTCCAAGCAGGTAGCTTTTCTTTTGATACCAGGCGGCAGAAGATCGCTCCTGCCACGGTGGCAATGATGACGCCGAGCTGCCAGTAGCGTATCGGGACCGTGAACGGCGAGCGCCATTCCTGAATATGCGTGACGTAGAATGTCTGCGTGTAGTCGCTCAGGAAAGCATAGAGCCCCGGACCGTACGGCGTTGCGAGCGTCGCGGCGATCGCTATCGCGGCAATGACGGTAATTTTCCAGAGCAGAGCAACGGTAAGCGGCTGGTCGTGCATCCAGGCGAATCGCTTCGCGAAAAGAGCAAGAACCCACTCGTAGCCGATCCAGCCTATCGTGATGGCGATGCCGATCAGGAAGCCGCCGTGCAGGCACGACCATGCGTACAGGAGCGGTACGAGCCAGAGCGACGATTGCCAGCGGCGAGAGCGGCGAACCCCTTCGATGATGAGAAGCAGCAGCAGGAAGAAGAGGATCGTCCATTCTTGCATCCTGACTCCGAGATGGGGCAGCATCGCGATGATGGCGGCGAATTCAAAGACGGCGAGCGCGATGCGTTCCGCGGGCCGGCTGGATGATCGGAAGAGATAGGAGTTGGCAGTCGCCAGCATGGCCACGGGGAGCAAGGCGAAGAAGACGGTAACCCCGACGTAGCCGGAAAATGATGAGACAGCGAAGGTGATGAGATTCGAGAGCCATTCATGATCGACCCAGGTCTGGCCGGCGATGGTCCACATATATATCTGGTCATGCGGAACCGCGCCCGTCAGCCAGATATGCCGGCCGAAAGCTAGATGCCACCCGTAGTCCGGGTCGAGGTATGAGAATGAGTTGTAGATAAGGAGACAGAAGACGCAGGCGTAAAAGAGCGTCCAGCCGAGTCTTTTCATAAGTGTCGGGTTGAGGCCTATTTTTTATTGTATTTCCTGTAGTGCTTATGGTATCATGTTAATAACTTCTTTATAAGGATTTAAAGAATGTCTAATGATTAGAGAGGGGGTGACATTATGAGAAAAATTATCGCTTCGTGTGCGATCATGGTAGTAAGCTTCATGGGCGTTGCGTTCGCGGCTCAGCCTGTCGCCGCCCAAGACAACAACTTGCTCTGGGGTAACAACAGTTACCAAGCAGTGAACCAGATCGGTCTTGGCAATAAGGACCCGCGCGCAATCATCGCCAGCGTCATCAAGATCGTCCTCGGTTTCCTCGGCGTCTTAGCCGTTATTTACATTTTGCTCGGCGGCTTCAAGTGGATGACTGCCGGCGGCAATGAAGAAAAGGCCGGTGAGGCTCGCAAGATCCTCGCTCAGGGCGTTATCGGTTTGGTTATCATCTTGGCTGCATTTGCTATCGCGACGTTCGTCATCAACAGCTTGTTGAGTGCGACGACAAATAATGGCATTTAGCCTTTCGGGCCTGATTAGTCGGGCCCGCTTCCGCGCTGCCGATTGGTTCGGCATTGCGGAAGCGTATGAAGACCAGATTATCGAAAGCGTTCAGCTTTCTCACCCTAATATATTGGACGGCGGCCGCTGCCACCGTTCAAGCCGCCGAGAATTACGGTTTAGATAAAGCTGGCACCGAAGCCGGCCTTAAGTCTGCCGGGACGAGCGTCCCCCAGCTTGTCGGTAATTTTCTCGGAACCATTCTCGGCTTTACCGGCACGATTTTTTTTGTACTTGTCGTTTGGGCGGGACTGCTCTGGATGACGGCTGCCGGCAACGATGAGCAAATTGGCAAAGCAAAGAAGATCCTCGCTGCCGCTATCGTCGGTCTCATCATTGTCCTTTCGGCTTACGCGATCACGCGTTTCGTCGGAGAATCGATCCAGTAATATGAGAAAAGCGCTTGTGATAGTAGCGTGCCTAGCGATAGCCGGGTTCGTCTCTCCGGTTGCGGCCGTCGAGTTGGGCGGGTTAGACGAAACTGCTCAGACCGCCAATATCGATAATGGTCCGACCGATCCCGGAGAGATAGCCGCCACCTTGATCAGCAAGATCATAGGCTTTGTCGGCATCTTGTTCTTGATCCTGATGATTTGGGGAGGCTTGCTTTGGATGACTGCCGCGGGCAACGATGAGAAAACGAAGAAAGCCACCCTCGTGATTACCGCGGCTGTAATCGGTTTAGTTATCGTCCTGTCGGCATACGCGATTACCCGTTTTGTCGGGCAATCCTTATTGCCGAGCGCAACATAACGCCATATGAAATACCTACTGAGCCTCACATTCTGTTCCCTCATTGCCGTACACTCGTTGGCGGCTCCTCTGCCCGCATCCGCTCAGGATGGCTTCGGGTTCGGCGATAAGTTGGATGAAGTCGCTGAGAAGTCCGGGTACGACCCTGCCAACGACGTTCCTGTCGAAGACCGGGTCAGCTCGATCGTCGCCATCGTTCTATCGTTCCTGGGCGTGATCTTCATGGTCCTGATGATCGTTGCCGGATTCAATTGGATGACCGCGGGTGGCAATGAAGAGCAGGTTAAGAAGGCTACCGAAATGATAAAATCGGCCATCATCGGCCTGATCATCGTCGCCGCTTCCTATGCTGCCAGCGTCTTCATTATTGAGAAGATCTGGGGAGGGACAAACAGCCAGCAGCAGCAAACTACTCCCCCAAGCTAACTCTATGATACGAAAAATGTGGTACCTGTGCGTGTTCTCTTTCCTTACCGCCGTCTCAGCGCGGGCAGCTTTGGCGCAGACAACGCCCACTGTCACTCCTACCACGACCGCCAATCCGCTGGATAAGCTGAAATCTTTCGGCGGCAAGGCCGGCTACGGGGATGCGTCATCAACGTCCCTTATGGATATCGTCGGGATCGTCATCAATGTCATGCTCGGAACGCTCGGAACGATCTTCATCGTCCTGATCATCGTTGCCGGATTCAAGTGGATGACAGCCGGCGGCAATGAAGAAAAAGTGAAAGAGTCAGGCGAAGCGATCCGTCGCGCCATTCTCGGCCTTATTGTTATCGTCGGTGCGTTCGCTATCTGGGCATTTATAAGCCGGGTTCTGGTAGATGACAGCAGCGGAGGGGGCAGTTACACTCCTCCATCATAAATCGTATGAAGAATTTCTTACGCGCGGTATCGGTTTCAGTCTTCATGCTTTCAGCGGCGCTTGTGGCGCTGCCGTCGCAGGCGGCCATCTTGAATCAGAATACCGCCGATCAGATTAATAATAATGCCAATGCGGTCGGCGTTAAAGCTGGCTATGATCAGAACACGACGGTCGCCGGAGTGGTGGCTATCGTTATCAAGTCGTTCCTCGGCTTGATGGGCCTGATCTTCGTCATTCTCATCATTGTTTCCGGTTTCCAGTGGATGACAGCGGGCGGCAATGAGGAAGAAGTACAGAAAGCGACCGCCCGTATCCGTAACGCCGTTATCGGATTGGTCATCATAGTCGCGGCATATGCCATCACCTATTTCGTTTTTGCGAATCTTCCGGGCGGCGGCGGCGGTAGCGGATATACTCCTCCGAGCTAATTCCATATAAAAAATCACCCCGCACTTCATTTCTGAGTGCGGGGTTTTTGTAACAAAGAATGTTTGCAATTAATTTTTTGGATCGGGGTTTGATTCAAGGCGGTAGTAAAAGTAATTATTCTTTTCGCCTTGATATTGGAAGATGCCTTCTTTCTCCTTGTAGCCATATTTTCCGAAGCCATCAAAATTTACGTGGGTTTTGTTCCCCAGTCGGTCAGTGACTTCTGCAGGAGCATCAGGAACATATTTCCAATCAGTCGTATCTTTATCGCCTCTTGCATTTTTCCATATACTTCTGACGTAGTAGTCATCCCCGCTGGAACCGGGGAATGTAAAATGCTGGATCATGAGGGAAGCGACAGAGCCTTCCCATAACTTATTTCCGCAATTATCCCAGGCTACTACATATTGTGCTTCATCCGGATGAGGGTTGGTTAACGTTCCAACCATTTCCTGTGTGTCGGGATCGATAACGTATACCTTTTTTCCTGTCGGGACGAGCATTAGTTCTGCTTCTTCAATATTTTTAACACTTCTTTTGTCCATTGCCTTCTGCTTTTTTTCCTTCCCCGTCATTCCGCGAGGCTTGTTTGTCTCGTTCCAGTCGTCGTCGTACGTAGTACTGCTGGAGCAAGCTTGGAGAAAGAGAACTAAAACGGTTAAAGAGAATAAAGCGATTGTTCTTAATTTTTTCATGACTTATTTACGGGTCCCTTCACCCGGTTTCTTTATTTTTTGGTATTTTTTTAGAAAATTTAAATTTTAATGTAATATGATATTTTATCACATTTATGTGATTCTGTCAATACTTCTTAGATTGACAATATTTTGGCTTATGTTAGTATAAAGATACTAGGCTAGTATTCATTATGAAGACTAGCTATTTTTAATGAATAACGGCTAATATGAGCGAAATATCAACCGCCATCCGCCAGATTTGCGACGAAAAAGGCCTTTCGTATGAGGCCGTGATCGCCACGATCGAATCGGCGTTGGCTGCCGCGTACCGCAAGGATTACGGCGAAAAGAACCAGAATATCAAGGTCGAATACGATCCGGAAACCAATCTTTCCCGGGTGTTCGACGTGAAAACGGTCGTCGAAGACGTGCCGGAGGAAGAGCTTGCGGCAATCGAAGCCGGCGAAGAGCTTCCGGCCCCGGAACCGGCTGCCGACGGCGAGGGCGAAGAAAAGCGCCGCTTCAATCCGAAAACCGAGATCCAGCTTTCCGAGGCCAAGGCGATCGATAAGAAATATGACATCGGCAGCGAGATCCGCACTGAGTTGGAAACCCATGATGAATACGGACGCATGGCTGCTCAGACCGCTAAGCAGGTCATTATCCAGCGCTTGCGCGAAGCTGAACGCGACATGGTCTTCGGCGAATTCAAGGATAAGGAGCACGAAGTCATCACCGGTTTTGTCCAGCGCCGCGAAGGACGCATCGTCCTGATCGACCTCGGCAAAGCGACCGGCGTCGTTCCTCCGGACGAACAGGTCCGCGGCGAACGCTACAACCCGGGCGAGCGCTTGAAGTTTTATGTCAAAGAAGTGCGCGTCACTCCGCGCGGTCCGGAAATCGTCTTGTCGCGCACCTCGGATGAAATCCTGAAGAAGGTGTTCTATCTGGAAATTCCGGAAGTCTCGAACGGCCTTGTCGAGATCCGTGCTGTCGCTCGCGAAGCCGGCAGCCGTTCGAAGGTCGCCGTTTCCGCGAGTACCGAGAACATCGATCCGATCGGTTCCTGCGTCGGTCAGCGCGGTTCGCGCATCCAGACGATCATCCGCGAACTCGGCGGCGAGAAGATCGACATCATCGAATTCTCGGAAGACGCCGAAACCTTTATAGCTAACGCGCTCGCGCCGGCGAAAGTCGAGGACGTCAAGTTGATCCCTGATGAACGCCAGGCCTACATCACTGTCAAGGACGACCAGCTCTCGCTGGCTATCGGCAAGGACGGACAGAACGTCCGGCTCGCCGCGCATCTGACCGGCTGGAAGATCGACATTGCCGGCGACGGCTCAGCTCCTGCCCCTGCGGAAGCTCCGGCCGAAGAAGCAGTTGATGCGCCTGCCGCTGAGGCTGCTCCGGTTGAAGATGCTCCCGCCTCCGCGTCCGACGACGCTTCGGCGGACAAGCCGGCTGAAGAAGTTCCGGCTGAAGAGCCCGCTCAGTAATCATTCCCTTGCTAATACAATCTTATGAACAACACTATTCTCTTGATCCTCGGATCCGCCGCCCTGGCGATCGTCTACGGATTGGTTTTTATCCGCTACATCCTCCGCTTGCCGGAAGGCAATGACCGGATGAAAGAAATCGCCGGCGCCATCCAGGAAGGCGCGAAAGCCTACCTTAACCGCCAGTACCGCACAGTCGCGGTCGTCGCGGTCGTGCTCGTCGTGATCATCGGCTTGATCCCGGCTCTCGGCTGGATGACGGCCCTCGCCTTCATCATCGGCGCGGTGCTTTCCGCTATCGCCGGTTATATCGGCATGAACATTTCGGTCCGGGCTAACGTCCGTACGACCGAAGCTGCCCGTCACGGCATGAAGCGCGCGCTCGACGTCGCCGTCCGCGGCGGCAGCGTTACCGGCATGCTCGTCGTCGGCCTCGCCTTGCTCGGCACCGCCGGCTTCTTCCTCTTGACCCATGACGTCCACGCCCTGATCGGCCTCGGTTTCGGCGGTTCGCTCATTTCGGTCTTCGCCCGTCTCGGCGGCGGTATCTTCACGAAGGCCGCTGACGTCGGCGCCGACCTCGTCGGCAAGGTCGAAGCCGGTATTCCGGAAGACGATCCGCGCAACCCGGCGGTCATCGCGGACAACGTCGGCGACAACGTCGGCGATTGCGCCGGCATGGCTGCCGACCTGTTCGAAACCTATGTTGTGACATCGATCGCCGCGATCCTGCTCGGACGCCTCGTCTTCCCGGACTTTGAAAACGCGCTCATGTATCCGCTCGTCCTCGGAGCCGTTTCGATCATCACCTCGATCATCGGCATCTTCTTTATCCGTCTCGGCAAATCGCAGAACATCATGGCCGCGTTGTATAAGGGATTGATCGCTGCCGGCGTCCTGGCCGCTGTCGCCTTCTATCCGGTAACGAACTGGCTGATGGCCGGCAACGGAGAATTCTCGACGCTCAACCTTTACTTCGCTTCGCTCATCGGCTTGGCCGTGACGGCGGCGATGGTCGTCATTACCGAATACTACACTTCGACTAAGTATCAGCCAGTCAAGGACATCGCCGAATCATCGACGACCGGGCACGGTACCAACATCATCACCGGCCTGGCCGTTTCGATGAAATCGACCATGCTGCCGATCCTCGTCATCGCCGCTTCGATCTGGGGCGCGTATGAATTGGCCGGTCTCTACGGCATCGCGATCGCCGCGACAGCGATGCTATCGATGGCAGGCATCATCGTTACCATCGACGCTTACGGCCCGATCACTGACAACGCCGGCGGCATCGCCGAGATGTCGGAGCTGCCGAAAGAAGTCCGCGACGTGACCGATCCGCTCGATGCGGTCGGCAACACGACCAAGGCCGTCACCAAGGGCTATGCCATCGGCTCGGCCGCGCTTGCCGCGCTCGTCCTCTTCGCCGATTACACGCACAGCGCCGGTTCTACATTCCAATTCTTGCTCAACGATCCGCGCGTTTTGATCGGCCTCTTTATCGGCGGCATGCTGCCGTATTACTTCGGCGCGTTGTCGATGCAGGCGGTTTCTCGCGCAGCCGGTTCGGTCGTCGAAGACGTCCGCAACCAGTTCAAGGAAAAGCCGGGCATCATGAGCGGTACTGAAAAGCCTGATTACGGACGCACAGTCGACATCGTCACCAAGGCGGCTATCAGCCGCATGACGGTTCCGGCGCTGATTCCGGTTGTCGCTCCGATTCTCGTCGGCTTCCTGCTCGGCGTCGAAGCTCTCGGCGGCTTGCTTATCGGTTCGATCATCACCGGTATCTTCGTCGCCATCTCGATGACCTCGGGCGGCGGCGCTTGGGACAACGCTAAGAAATATATTGAAAACGGCTTCTTCGGCGGCAAGGGTTCCGACGCCCACAAGGCGGCAGTCACCGGTGACACGGTCGGCGATCCGTATAAGGACACTGCCGGCCCGGCCATCAACCCGATGATCAAGATCGTGAACATCATCGCCCTCCTGATCGTCGGCCTGTTAATATAAATTTTATAATTTTGTAATTTTTAATTTTATAATTAATCAGTAAAAATTAGTTTGAAATTAATAATTATAAAATAAGCATTACGCAAGAATTATAAAATTATAAAAATAAGAATCATTGCAATGAACGCTTCCCGCAACAACCTATCCGCAACGAATATTGAATTGACCGTCGAAGTCTCTCTCGAAGAGATGAACGGCTTCAGCCAGCGCGCGGCCCAGAAGCTGTCTGAACAGGTAAAGATCGAAGGCTTCCGTCCCGGTAAGGCTCCGTACGATGTCGTGCGCGCCAAGCTCGGCGACATGGCGATCCTTGAAGAAGCCGCGCGCATCGCGGTTTCGAAAACGATCGATGAAGCCCTCAAGCAGCACGTCACGGAAGAATGGATCGGCCAACCGGAAATTACCGTTATTAAGCTCGCCCCGGAAAATCCTTTCGAGTACCGCGCTCTGCTGACGCTTTTGCCTTCCGTCGAACTCGGCGACTATAAAGGCTTGTCGCTGGAGCGGCCTGTCGTCGCGGTATCGGAAGAAGACGTTAACCGGGTCATCACCCAGCTGCGCAACGCCCGCGTCCGCGAAGCGGCCGTTGACCGTCCGGCCGGAACCGGCGACAAGGTCATCGTCGACGCCAAGCTCTTTCTCGACAAGGTTCCGGTCGAAGGCGGCCAGGCGAACGAAACCGCGGTCATTATCGGCAAGGATTATTTCGTGCCGGGTTTTGACGAGAAGATCGCCGGCATGAAAGCGGGCGATACCCGCGAGTTCACTCTCCATTATCCTTCCGATCACTACCAGAAGATGCTTGCCGGCAAGGATGTGGAGTTTTCCGTTACGGCCAAGCAGGTATTCAGCCGCGAGTTGCCCGAAGTCGACGGCACTTTTGTCGCAGCCTTCGGATTGAAGTCGGCGGAAGAGCTGACAGACAATATCCGCAAGAATATCGAGCAGGAAAAGAAGTCCGAAGCGGAGATGAAGCTCGAGCAGGAGATGCTTGATGCCATCGTCGCGAAAGCGACGATCTCTGAGCTGCCGGACAGCGTCTTGCACCAGGAATCCCATACGATGCTCCATGAACTCGAGAGCAATGTCGTCCGGGCCGGAATGAAATTCGATGATTACCTGACGAGCATCGGCAAGACCAAGGCGGCGCTCGAAGAAGAATTGCGTCCGCAGGCGGAACGCCGCGTCAAGACGAGCCTGGTCCTGCGCCAGATCATGAAGCAGGAAGAAATCGCTGTCAGCGACGCCGAGATCGAAGCCGAGCTGTCGCGCCTCAAAGCGCAGTACGCGGGCAACCGCGAAGCCCAGGAAGCGCTATCGAGCCCGGCCTATCGGCGCCATGCCGAAGCGACCATCCTTAACCGCCGCGTCATTGACCGGCTTAAGGAATGGAACCTGAAACCGGAGGCTGTATGACCGTCCTAGCCTTGAACAAGCGCGCCGGCTTTGATTATGAAATCCTCGAAACGTTCAACGCCGGCCTCGTCTTGTCGGGCCAGGAAGTGAAATCAGCCAAAGCCGGGCAAGCCAGCCTTAAGGGCAGCTATGTCGTCTTCAGGTCGGCCGCAGAGCGGCCGCAGCCGTTCCTGCTCAATGCCCGCATCTCGCCGTATAAATACGCCAAGACCGAAAGCTATGATCCGGAGCGGCCTCGAGCCTTGCTCCTGAAGCGTCGGGAAATCGCCTATTTGGCTGGAAAGCAGCAGGAAAAAGGCTTGACATTGGTCCCGCTCAAACTGTATACTGACAGGAGTCTTATCAAGCTGGAATTCGCTGTAGCTCGCGGAAAAAAGCAGTTTGACAAGCGCGAAACGATCAAGCGCCGGGACATCAACCGACGCCTCGGAGCCGCCCGGCGGACGGGATCGATTTCGGAGTAGTAGTTCTTACCAGACACGGCTTGGGGATGCCAGGCTTTGATAATAGATTACGTTCCCGCAGTCAGAACGTGCCGGTCGCCACGCAAATCCGACTACACTACAGTTGTCAAAACTGCAAACGCCGCTCCGGCTTTCTCTATGAGAATGCCTCAGATGGCTTACGTTGCCGCCTAATAGCCGCAACCATCCGTCCAGCTAGGTCCGCGTGCTGGATCACGGGTGTCATTCAGCGGACTCGACTGATGCGATGCGCCTAGGTTCATCGGTTTAAATTACTGGGCTGGCCGCCGCCTTTTTTGTCAGGCCTTTAGGGCGGAGGCAAGATCTCAGACCCGACTATTTCTGTATCGCTGCTTGAACAGGTTTATTAGACAGGGGTTCGACTCCCCTCATCTCCACCGCCCATTTCGCCGAAGTGGCGGAACTGGTAGACGCGGCGGACTTAAAATCCGCTTGCACTAACATGCAGTGAGGGTTCGATTCCCTCCTTCGGCACGAGAACAATTCCAAGTTTCAAATTCTAAATTTCAAAATAATTTTAAATGTTTTAATTTCAAAATTTGAAATTTTAAATTATTTAAGAATTTAAAATTTAGATTTTAAAATTAAACGTGCGGGTATCGTATAATGGCTATTACATTACCTTGCCATGGTAGAGATACGGGTTCGATTCCCGTTACCCGCTCACTTTTTTATGCGCCGAACGTATCGCCGTCCTCGCAATCAGGAACAAGGGAAGAAATTCCTCATCAACCGGGCCATCATGGCGCCGGTCGTTATGCTTATTGATGAAGACGGAGGCTTCCAGGGCGAGATGGAAACATCGAAGGCTCTGGCGATGGCTGAAGCGGCTGAACTCGACCTGATCGAAGTTAACCCGACCGCCAATCCCCCGATCGTCCGCATCGCCGATTTCGGACAGTTCAAGTATGAGCGCGATAAGAAAGCCCAGAAGCAGAAAGCCCATCAGAAAAAAGCCGAAATCAAGGGCGTCCGCCTGTCGATCCGCATCGGCGAGCATGACTTGGCCGTCCGCCGTTCCCAGGCAAAGGGCTTCGTTGAGAAAGGCAACAAGATCCGCATCGAATTGATCATGCGCGGACGCGAGAAGCAGCATCCGGAACTCGGCCGCCAGGTGGTCGAGAAGTTCGCCGCCTCGCTTGAAACCGAAGCCGGGTTGGAACTGGCCGTAGAAGAACCCTTGACAAGGCAGGGGGGAAAGTTTACTATGGTACTCACCAACAAGAAAAGCTGAAATTTATCTAATGTAATTGGAAATTCGACTGTATGCCGAAAATCAAGACCCATAAAGCCACTACCAAACGGTTTACAAAAACCAAGGGCGACAAACTGCGCCGCCGCAAGGCCGGGCAGGATCATTTTAACTCACGCGAGTCGGGAAAGACGACCCGCAACAAGCGGCGCGACCTCACGGCCCACACGGCTGACGAGAAGAACATCCGCAGCTTCATGCCGTATAAAAAATAAGTAACCATCCCGTATGCCACGAGTAAAACGAGGTACCACTCACGTTAAGAAGCGCCGCAAGCTCCTGAAGAAAACCAAGGGCTATAAGTGGGGCCGTAAGAACCTGATCAAATCAGCCAAGACCGCTGTCCTGAAAGCCGGCGTCCACGCCTATACCGACCGCAAGACCAAGAAGCGCACCCGCCGCGCCCTCTGGCAGATCAAGATCGGCGCGTTCTTGAAGGAGCGCGATATGTCCTATTCGAAATTCATTGGCATGTTGAAGGCCGGCAAGGTAGAAATCGACCGTAAGATCCTGGCTGACCTCGCGGTCAACCATCCGAAGGCTCTTGAGGCGATCATCGCCCAGGTAAAGAAATAGTATGGATCCGCGCCTCATCCAAATCGCGCAGATCGTCATTGCTGTCCTCCTTGTCGCCGTCATCCTGATGCAGAATCGCGGTGCCGGAGTTTCTGGAATTTTCGGTGGTTCGGACGGCGTCTACCGGACGAAGCGCGGCGTCGAGAAGATATTATTCCGAGCGACGGTTGTCTTGGCGGCGCTGTTTCTCGCCATTTCTCTGGCCCGCCTAATCATTTCCTAGCCTCCTATTCATAACGTCTCGATAGTCGAGACCGAATCATATGAACAAAGCAGGTCTGATCGAAAAAATTTCCGAAGAAACCAAGGTGGCCAGAAAACAGGTCGAAGATGTCATCGAGAAAATGATTTCATTGATCATTTCCGAGCTCAAGACCGGCGGCAAGGTCAGCCTTGTCGGTTTCGGGACCTTTGAAGCGCGCACGCGCCATACCCGCGGCGGCGTCAATCCGCAGAAGCCGAACGAACGCATCCAGATTCCGGAAGTGAAAGTCGCGAAGTTCAAGACCGGGAAGACGCTCAAGGACGCGCTCAAGGACAAGTAACCGTTCGCGCAGGCACCCGTAGCTCAATGGATAGAGCACTTGGCTTCGGACCAAGGGGTTGTGGGTTCGAATCCTGCCGGGTGCACAGGTAAGATAAAAAGTATAACGTTAAAAGTTGATGGAATTGACTTTTGGCCTTATACTTTTTACGGTATAGGTATATTTGGCTGGGTAGCTCAGTTGGTTAGAGCGTAGCACTCATAACGCTAAGGTCGAGAGTTCGAGCCTCTCCCCAGCTACTAAGCTAATTTTAAATTTCAAGTTTTAAATTTCAAAACAATTTGAAATTTATAATTTAGAATTTAAAATTCATCTTGCTCTCATAGCTCAGTTGGTAGAGCAGTCGCCTCTTAAGCGAATGGTCGTAGGTTCGAATCCTACTGGGAGCACATTGCATAGTAAAAAGGATTGTCGAAAGACAATCCTTTTTCGTATAAGGCATCTAGCCGATGCTTCTGCCGAAGATCAGGGCATGCTGCGCGTTGTAAGGAGAAATGGGATTCAATGAACAAAGCTGGCCTCCCTTGGGCATATCCGGATCGAATATAATTTCAACCTTCCAACCCGAAGCCGTTTGCCCAATAAGCTCATTGTAATCTTTTTCCGCTAGAAAAATCTCAACCAGCTCCTCGCGGCAGCCGACAAGATTCATGCTCACCTCTATAAACTTCTCAAAGCGTAGCCTCGTCCAGCTCCACTGAATTTTTGTTTTTGCTGAACTGACTTCTGGCGTATAAATGCCCGTTAATTTTTTTTTCATATTTATTTTATTAAAGTTATTTCAAACTTCAATCTCATTTTAGAAAATACCGGTTTCTTTGCTCCATTTGCTGTAGAGCAGTTTGTTGTCGGTGTAATAATTAGAGACAAATTCCGGAGAGTACTTGATGATGTCAAATTCTTTGTATGATTTGAATTTTCTTAATAGCATTTTGAATGTTTTTTCAACAACATCTTTTGGTGTTAACCAGTATTTTGTGTCGGCGTGTGGTCTGACCCGCAGAGCAGAGGCAGTGATTGTGGAGCTGATATTAATTGACAAACCTGAGATCCAGTCTGGATGCCGGTGAACGTAGGACTGGATATATTGTCTTAAGATGAATTTAGCTTCGCAGAATGACTCTATGACAAAGGGTGCGTATTTGTCCGCTACGCCAGAAACTATTGCACAACGGAAAGATATCTTTTCTTCTTTGGCTAGATTAATTTCAGCTAATTGTTTAGCACAAAAACGTAGAAAATACTTGAATGAGTTAACGTTTGTGTGATATACGTCCGGGTCTATGGTATTCATTGCTCGAATCTTTGGGTAACCGCGGGGGTCAAACTTGTCCGTGCCGATAGTATGAAGATAGATTATCCGTTCGTAGGATGCAAAATTTATCTTAGAGAAAGCTTTTTCAATGTCATGAATGTTATCAAGATGACAGGCTATTTCCTTAAACCGAGGAGATAGAAGGCCGGTTTTCCTCTCGCGTATGATTCCGATACAATCGATTTGGTTCTCGATCGCTGCCTTGCAGTATTCGGTACCAATTTCTCCGGCGGCACCTGCAATTATTAATAATGTAGATTTTGATTTCATAGATAGAGATAATAATTCTTAAGCTCCGTACAGTTCATGAAGACGGCGGGCCTTGATATTCTCGTTTTCAAAA
>CAYTLN010000014.1:0-24258 GCA_964438845.1 uncultured Gammaproteobacteria bacterium | reverse complement strand
GCGTGCGTTTGGATGAAGTGCTTGCGGGGAGCGACGTCGCCGCCCATCAGCATCTCGAAGGTTTCGGACGCAGTGGCGGCATCGTCGATCGTAACGACCTTGAGCAATCGGGTCTGCGGATCCATCGTCGTTTCCCAGAGCTGTTCCGGGTTCATTTCACCGAGACCCTTATAGCGCTGGATATTGATGCGGGCCGCCTTGGCTTTCGGCGTCTCGACCTCGGTCGCTGCATTCGGATCAGCAGCTTCTTCATCATCGCCGATATTCGTTTCGACGACGTCGGCTTCATTGCCTCCGAATTCCTTGACGATGGCAAGTTTTTCGTCATCGGAGAAAGCGTATTTTACCGTCGTGCCTTTCTTTACCTGATAGAGCGGCGGCTGGGCGATGTAGAGATGTCCGCCATCGACAAGTTCGCGGAAATGGCGGAAGAAGAGCGTCAGCAGGAGGGTGCGGATGTGGGCGCCGTCGACGTCGGCATCCGTCATGATGATGATGCGGTGATAACGGAGGCGGGAAATATCGAACTGTTCCTGGATGTTGGTGCCGAGGGCGATGACGAGGTTCTTGATCTCATTGTTGGCAAGCATCTTATCGAGGCGGGCGCGTTCGACGTTGAGGATCTTCCCGCGCAAGGGGAGGATGGCCTGGAAGCCGCGGTCGCGGCCTTGCTTGGCGCTGCCGCCGGCCGAGTCGCCCTCGACGATGTAGAGTTCCGATTCTTCCGGCTTGCGGCTCGAGCAGTCGGCAAGCTTGCCCGGCAGGGTCATGCCTTCGAGAGCGCCTTTGCGCAGGATCGACGCGCGGGCGGTGCGGGCGGCCAGGCGGGCCTGGGCCGTCAGGATGCATTTCGCGATGATCGCTTCGGCTTCGCGCGGATGTTCTTCAAGGAAGGTCGTGAAGGCGTCCCCCATGATCTGTTCGACATTGGTCTTCATTTCGGCATTGCCGAGCTTATCTTTAGTCTGGCCTTCGAATTGCGGATTGGCGAGCTTGACGGAAATGATGGCGGTAAGGCCTTCGCGAGCGTCATCGCCGGTCAGGTTCTCATCCTTTTCCTTGAGCAGGTTGTGGGCGCGGGCGTACGAGTTGAGCGTGCGGGTCAAAGCGGTGCGGAAACCGACGACGTGGGTACCGCCGCCCGGGTTGATGATGTTGTTGGCGAAGGCCAGGACGTTCTCGTTGAAGCCGTCGTTATATTGGAGGGCGATTTCGACTTGCCCGTCCGGAACTTCCTTATCGACGTAAAAGATCGTTTCATTCTTGACCGTGCTGTTGCGATGGAGCGACTTTACATACGTCTTGACGCCGCCTTCGAAGTGGAAGGTGAACGATTTAGGCGTATGGCCTTCGCGTCGGTCATGAAGGTGGAGCGTGACGCCCTTCGTCAGGTACGCTTGCTGGCGCATACGGTCGATGATCTTGCCCCAATTGAATTCGACATCTTCGAATATCGTCGGGTCAGGCTTGAAGGTGATGATCGTGCCGGTCTTTTTCGTCGTGCCGATGGAGGCGACTTTCTTTTTCGGAACGCCGGTATGGTATTCCTGGACCCAGATCTTTCCATCCTTATGGACCTCGGCTTTCATGTAAGTGCTCAAAGCGTTGACGACGCTCGCGCCGACGCCGTGAAGGCCGCCGGATACTTTGTAGCCGCCGCCGCCGAATTTTCCGCCGGCATGCAGGGTTGTCATGATCGTTTCCAACGCGGAAACTTTCGTCGTCTTATGGATGTCTACCGGAATGCCGCGGCCGTTGTCCTCGACCGAAACCGTACCGTCCGGGTGCAGGATGGTTGTGATAGTCGTCGCAAAGCCGGCCATGGCTTCGTCGATCGAGTTATCGACGATTTCTTTAATGAGGTGATGGAGGCCTTCGCTCGACGTCGAGCCGATGTACATGCCCGGACGCTTGCGGACCGGTTCAAGGCCCTCGAGGACGGTAATCGAATCGGCGCTATAGCCGGAATCCGCTTTTTTCGTGGTTGCTTTAGGCATAGGGAAGATAATTTCTATTTTTTTATTTCTAATCCTTATTTACGCTGCAATCCTTAGAAATATTCTATTGAAAATTGGTTAGAAATTAGGAAATGAAAATTAAAAATTAGCCGCAGAGGGCTGATTGAATAGTATCAAAATTGTGCTTATTTTGCAAGCGAAAATCTTTGCTTGGTCTTGGGAAATATGGTATAATCGGGTCATGTTTACTGAGGAAAAACCGCACGATATCCGAACGCCTCTGGCTCCCGAGGCGGCAGATGAGGCTGCTCCCACCTCTGATCGTCGAACTATGTACATCGCGGTCGGCGCCGCCGTGCTTGTCGCTTTGCTGGCGGGGGGAGGCTGGTGGTTTTTCCGCACGCCCGCCGAAACGCCGGCCGGAACGCCGGCGGCTACCGAGACGCCGGCGACAGGCCTGCCCGGTACGCTTAATCCGATTGAAAACACGGAGGACAACGGCGGTTTCGAACCTGACCCTGACCTCAAGGGCGAAAATGTCCGTTTCGGCGAGTTTTATCAGAGCCTTGCCGATCCGATCGATATCAAAGCCGCCTCGGTACAGCTTCCGCTGAACGTCAAGAGCGATGTATCGAATTATTATGATGTGGCGCGCCGGATAAATCTCGACCCCGTCATTTCGAATCTTAACCGCGACGGCTTCGCTATCATTGATAATCCGTTCGCAAGTACGAGCCAGGATTTTTTCGGCATGTACCGGGATCTTTCCCAGCGAAGCATTCCGAATCTCGTGACATCTGACTTCCTGATGTATTATTATCAGAATTCTTTCAAGCAGCTCTACAAGGAAATCGAATCGTCATTCTTCTATGACAGCCTGTGGAAGATCAATAAGCAGCTGTTTGAGGTTGCGAATGCTCGGTATCAAGCCCGGCATGAGAAATTAGGCATTGCGAACGATCCGTTGCTTGAAGCGGAGCGTCTCGAGGCGGCATATTTTGCCGCTTCGCTCGCTATCCTCAAGCCGTCTGCCGATCAAATCAATCCGACTGAAGACCTGACGGATTCACGAAAATTCCGTCCCTCGGAAGCGAGGCGTTATGAATTCTCCATCCCTTCATATCTGGCGGATGATGTGTCAAAAGAATTGCAGCTCATCGCGGATGCGCGTGAGGTAGCGAAGTCGCCCCTGCTCTTGTATCAGCGTGATTACCATGACTTCATCGTGCCGGAAGAATACGCTCAAAGCGGCAAGCTGCGCAATTTCTACATTGCCAGCCGGTGGCAGACGTCGCTTTTCCCGCTGTCCTATAAAGATAATGCCTGCCCTGATTGCCTCTTGGACCGCGATGATTGGATCATTAACCAGACAGCGGCGCATTTGATCGCGGCAGATCTATCAGGCAGCCAGGTGCTTAAGAACGAATGGGCGAAGATCTATAAGGTCATCTCATTCTTTACCGGCTTGCGCAGCGAACTGACATATATCCATTATGACGCTGTCCGCCGCGAGGTCTTCGGCGATAAGCCCGTCGAAGAGCTGTTTGCTGAAAAAGCCTTCGATAACCTGACGGCCTTGCGTTCAAAGCTGCTCGGCCTGAAGTTCCTCGAAGCCGAAGGCTCGCTGTCCCGGACCGAGGATGCCCCGTATATCGGCATGCGTCTGCTCCAGACCTTCTATTGGCCGAGCCGGAATATCTACGACCGGCTGACATACGATCCGGTCGGACGCCACGCCAAGCCGCTCGATAGCCGGGGGGACGTGATGCGCTACCTTACGTCGTGCGATACGAAGCAGCAACTTTATCGTTGTCGGGCGATCGGCTATGACGTTATCGGCCTCGTCGCTGAACGAAAGCCTTCTAGCCGTTTCCTTCTTGATAACATCAGTTATTCAGGATATGGCCGTCAGGCAGACGCTATCCGGGCTGAGCTGAAAGCATTCAGCCAGAATAGCTGGCACAACAATAACTTCTGGACGACGCTTTCGGCCGTCGGTGCGCTTGTCAATGAGACCCAGCCGCTGCCGTATGCGAATAACGACCGGTGGTATGAACGGAAGCTGACCACGGCCCTGGCGGGCATGGCGAATTTGGCTCTCGATCGCGACAGTTGGGAGGTGCCTCGGACACAAGGTTCTTCCGGGCTTGAAACATCGTCGGCATTAGCGACGCTTAACTATGTCGAGCCGAATGCCGGCTTCGCCGATGAAATCGTGGCGAACGCGACGATGCTGTTCAAGACGTTAGCGAGCCTGGGTGTCGTCAAGGATTCCGATCCTCGCTTCTCAGACCTTATTTCAAAACTCTCGATGAGCCGGACGCTTATTCGCAAGCAATTGGCAGGCGAAAAGTTATCTAACGAGGATTATGAGTTCATAGCAGAATTCGTAGGTCAGTATGCCGTCGCTAAGGGTGGAGCCAAGACGGCATCGATTCCCTTTGTTGATGGTGAACGGAAACTGACGCTTAAACAAACCATCGTTCCGCCTCGCTTGCTGCTGCTTATTTATGAGAAGGATGGCAAAAAAGTGCTTGCGGCCGGACCGGTCTTCAGCTATAAAGAAGAGTAGGAATCTATGGCCTTTTTGCGACGACAAGAAAATACGGTTGAGAACCAGGTCGAACGCTTCCGTGACGTTGAGGGCCTTTCGACGCGCCGTCTCGATTTCGGAATCTGGTACCTGAAGCATCGAAAGAAGTTCTTCTTCGCCATCGTCGCCGTCCTTGTCATCACCGCGGCGGGAACGATCGGCTATTCCGTGTATCAGTTTTCGAATTATCTTTTCGTCGGCATGCGCCAGGATCAGCAGAATTATCTGGAGCTGACATCAGGTTCAAGCCTGATTACGAATAAGACGAATCTCGGGAGCAATATCAGCTATTCGGAAGCACGGATCCTGCCGGTTCATGACGATTCGTCGGATATCGTCGCGGCCGTTACTAATTCTAACGCCCGTTCTTTGCTCAAGTTCACGTATTATTTTTCGGTCGGAGGGCAGAAGATCGGCGGGGGAGAGAGTTTCGTCTTGCCGAACGATACGAAATATCTGATGGCGCTCGGACAAACCGTCCCCGGGGGTGCGACGACTGCCACCCTCGTTATCGAGGATATTACCTTTAGCCGGCTTGATCGCCATCTGATCAGCGATTGGGAGCAATATCGGTTAGAACGTTTGAATTTCCTGATTGAAGACGCTAAGTTTACAGCCGCTCCCGAGTCGGGATTATCTGAGAAATTGAGCGTCGGAGAATTGCAGTTCAAGATTTCAAATAACGGAGCCTATGGCTATATAAATGCGCCGCTCTCGATCATTTTGAAGAGCCAGGGCCAGATAGCGGCAGTAAACCATTATCAGCTAGCGAGCTTCAGGTCAGGGGAGTCACGGAACATCAAGATGAGCTGGCCGGGGAAGTTGCCGATCATCGACCAGGTCGTTATCGTTCCGGATATCAATATCATTGACGAAAGCGTTTTCCTGAAATATTCATCATTGTAGTGGCAAGTATCAGGTTGCAAGCCTCGCGTTAATTATCGATTATTGGCGTCTTCAGAATCCCGAGCGTCAGTATTCGTTAACTAGCCGACCGGCTTGCCGCCTGATACTTGTTACTGTTTATGAGGCTACCGGCTTTCTTGAAGAGAATAGATTGGTTTTTCTTCGGCCCGATCATCGTGCTGTTGTTTTTCAGCTTGGCTGAAATATACAGTATCAGCCTCGGGCAGGCGAACGGAGCGCTCTTGCTGGAAAAGCAAGTTGTTTTCGTGATCGCGGGCGTTGCTATCTTTTTCCTGCTCGCTTCACTCGATTATCACCATCTCTATAGCTATTATAATTATTTGTATATCGTTGCAGTTGTCGTCCTTATCGCAGTGCTTATTTTCGGACAGACGATAAACGGTACCCGCGGCTGGTTCGGTTTCTTCGGATTAGGTCTGCAGCCGGTTGAGCTAGTTAAGGTGATCTTGTTGGTCTGTTTAGCGAGATATTTCTCTAAAGCCTCGGTTGCCGCTAAACCTCTGACGCATTTCCTTGTCAGCGGATCCGGTACGTTCCTTCTGATCCTGCTTATTCTTTTCCAGCCCGACTTCGGTTCCGCAGCTCTGCTTTTCGCGTTATGGCTGATCCTGGTCGTGACGGTCGAGTTCGAGAAGAAGTACCTGATCGCGATCGGGCTTGTCCTCTGCGTCGGTTTTATCGGCGCCTGGTCGTTCGTATTCAAAGATTATCAGCGCGAGCGTTTGCTGACGTACGTCAAGCCGTCGGCATCGTCTTCCGATTATAACGTCAAGCAGGCGATCATCGCGGTCGGTGCCGGCGGGCTGTACGGCCGCGGCCTCGGGTTCGGCTCGCAATCGCAGCTGAAGTTCTTACCGGAAGCCAGCACCGACTTTATCTTCGCGGTCGTGGCTGAAGAATTGGGGTTGATCGGCGTCTTGGTCGTCCTCGGCTGCTTTGGCCTGATCTTCTACCGCTTGCTGACCGCCTTGCCTCATGTCCGCAATTATTTCGGGTCTCTTTTCCTTGTCGGAGGCACGGGCTTGATTTTTATCCAAATGTTTATTAATATTGGGATGAATATGGGGATTTTGCCGGTTGTCGGCATTCCGCTGCCGTTTGTGAGCTATGGCGGCAGCGCGTTAATCGCCAATCTGGCTTTGGCCGGCATTATGCAGAGCATTATCAGCCGTTCCGCAGTCAAACGTTAAGTCAGCTAAGAAACACCACGTTATGTCAGAAGCAATCAAGCTTTCAGCCACGGTCCGCCAGGAAAAGCTCCGGGATCTCAAGGACGTCATTCCGGCCGTCATGTACGGATCCGGATCGGAAAATGCCTCGCTTACCGTCAAGCGCAGCGAGTTCGAAAAGGTTTTCGCCCAGAGCGGAGAATCGGGACTCATCTCCCTGTCTGTCGCTGATGGAGCCGGCGTTCCGGTCATCATCAAGGATTTGCAGATGGATCCGGTCAGGCACCGCATCATCCATGTCGACTTCTTCAAGGTCAACATGAAAGAGAAGGTCAAGGCTGAAGTCTCGCTCGAATTCGTCGGCGAAGCCCCAGCAGTTAAATCATTCGGCGGTATCGTCATGCACAATTTCGACACGCTCGAAATCGAATGTCTCCCGTCGGACTTGATGCAGAAGGTCGAAGTCGATATGTCCGTCCTGAAGAATATCGGCGACGCGATCCATATCTCTGATATCCAGCTCCCGTCAGGCGTCGTCTTCGTCTCTGAACCGGAAACGATGATCGCCCAAGTGATCGAACCGAAGAAGACGGTTGAAGACGCCGCGGCCGACACGGCTATCGAAGAAACGGCCGCCGCCAACGCAGCCGCCGCCGGTAAGCCGGAAGAGAAGAAGGAAGAAGAGAAGAAGTAATCAATCTGATTATCAAACACCCTCCGTCAGGAGGGTGTTTTGTATTAGTGTCATCCTCCGCGAAAGCGGGGGATCTTATGTATGTCAGTACAAAAGAAAACTTACTATGTGTATATTTTAGCCAGTAAGCCGTACGGTGTTTTGTATATTGGGGTAACGAGTAACTTATGCAGGCGAGTGTATCAGCACCGCCAAGGTTTGTATAATGGTTTTTCTACAAAATATTTTACGTATATATTGGTTTATTATGAATCCTACGGAGAAATAGGAATGGCGCTGCAGAGAGAAAAGCGATTAAAGAAGTGGAACCGACACTGGAAAATAGAATTGATTACTTCCATGAATCCTCATTGGAGGGATTTATATTCTGATTTTGAATATTGAGAATAAGATTCCCCGGTCAAGCCGGGGAATGACACGTCACTGTTTTAGTAGACCTTGCCAGCTTTCGCTGGGATGACACCTGAGATTATTCCTAATCTTACTTTTCCCGATAAATCTTTCTTGAACTCTGCGTTCGGGAAGATTTTCTTGAAGCCCTGCTTCTGGCCCGGATTTATTTCGCACAGAAGCACGTAGTTTGAAAGACGCCGCAGCTGTTGTGCGAGTGCGCGGTAATACTTGAGGCCGTCTTGTCCGGCGATGAGCGCTGATTTCGGTTCGCGCTTGATCGACGGTTCGTCCATCTGTTCGGGCGTGAGATAAGGAAGATTTGCCAGGATGACGAGCTTCAGGTCCGGATTGATAGGCAGTCCGGACAGGAGGTCGCTTTTTTTGAATATGATCCGTTTGGCCAGGCCGTGACGCTTCGCATTCGCTTTCGCGACAGCTAAGGCTTTGCTCGAAATATCGACCGCATAGCCTGCGGCCGGCGAATGCTTCAGCGCGCTGATGATCAGGCAGCCGGAACCGGTGCCGATATCGATGACTTTCGTCTTCTTGTCGATATGGCGCAGTGCTTCTTCGACCAACAGCTCGCTTTCCGGGCGAGGGACGAGCGTGTCTTTCGTTACCTTGAAGTCAAGCCCGTAGAATTCCTTATGGCCGACGAGGTAGGCGAGGGGATAGTGTCTGCTCCGATCCTTGATGAGCGCAAAAAAACGCCGCGCCTGGGCGGCGGTAAGCAGCTTCTCGTCATGGGCTAGGATGTCGGCGCGGTCCGTGCGCAGGACAAAGGCGAGCAGGAGTTCGCTGTCGAGCCAGGCCGAATCGATGCCGGCTGCCGACAGGGAAGCGGCCGCGTGCTTAAGCGCGGCTTTGCGCGAGAGCGCTGAAGTGGTCTTTGAGGGCATTGGTGATTTCATCAATCTGTCCGTCCATGATAAGGCGGATCGAATGCCAGCTTTGGTTGATGCGGTGGTCGGTAACGCGATCCTGCGGGAAGTTATACGTGCGGATCTTATCCGAACGGTCGCCTGAGCCGACCTGGTCTTTGCGGGCGGCCGATTCGGCGGCGCGCTTCTCATCTTCGGCTTTCTGGAGCAAGCGTGAACGCAGGACTTGCAGGGCCTTTTCCTTGTTCTGGTGCTGTGATTTCTGATCCTGGCAGGAAACGATGATGCCGGTCGGGAGGTGGAGGATGCGGATGGCCGAGTAGGTCGTGTTGACACTTTGCCCGCCCGGACCGGAAGAACAGAACGTATCGATACGGATGTCGGACGGCTTGATCTCGATGTCGACTTCTTCGGCTTCCGGGAAGACGGCGACAGTGACGGCCGAAGTATGGATGCGGCCGGCCTTTTCGGTTTCCGGGACCCGCTGGACGCGGTGGGTGCCGCCTTCGTATTTCATGAGGCCGTAGACCCCGCTGCCTTCGATCGTGAAGGTGATATCCTTGTACCCGCCGATGCCGATCCGGCTTGAATCGAGGACGTCGATCTTCCAGCCGCGGACTTCGGCGAAGCGGGAGTACATGCGGAACAGCTCGGCCGCGAAGAGGGCCGATTCATCGCCGCCCGTACCGGCCCGGATCTCGACGATGGCATTCTTCTTATCGAGCGGGTTGGCGGGGAAGAGCTCTTCTTTGATATCGGCTTCGAGCTTGGAGATGTCTTTTTCAAGGCCGGCATTCTCTTCTTCAGCCATCGCCTTAAGTTCGCCATCCTGTTCCTGGGCGATGATCGCCGCATTGGCTTCGAAGGCGGCTTTCGCTTTCGCGAGCTTATCGATCAGGTCGACGGCACGCTTAAGATCCGAATGCTTCTTGGCAACGGCTTTGAGCTTATTGCGGTCGGCTTGAAGTTCCGGATCCATCAATTCGGCTTCGACGTCTTTGAATTGTTTCTGTATGTCTTCGTACATAGATGCTGGGTCAGTAACAAAAAACCGATACATGGTAATAGTAGCATAAAGCTACCGGTACCTTGTATCGGTTTTAGGGTAGTTACTTCTTTTCGGCCTTGGCCTTCTTGGCGACCGCTTTGGCGGCGCGCTTGGCAGTCTTGCCGCGGACGGCGGACTTGCCGGTCTTGGCGTCGACTTTGGCCTTGAACTTTTCGACGCGGCGAGCCGTATCGACGAGCTTCTGCTTGCCGGTATAGAACGGGTGGCACTTGGAGCAGAGTTCGGTTGAAAGCTCTTCCTGAGTCGAGCCGACGATCAGGATATTGCCGCAGGCGCACTTGATCTTGGCTTCAGGGAAGTAGGCCGGATGAATGTCTTTTTTCATACTGGGTCAGTGAATAAAATAGTTATTGGATTGTAACATAAGGCCCTGGATATGTCAAAACCGGCTTATTATACAGTATTATTGACAAAAGCGATGAAAAATGATATATTACGAAATCAGTTTTTTAACAAATACCTCTTATTTTTTGTTTGACCGAGGGCATTGAGTGTCTTGGGTCAAACAAAAAATAAATCAATCTCGAAAGGAGAGGTAATACAATAATGAAAAAAATTAACAAACTAAAACTGATTCTTTTTGGTATATTCACTTCGATCTTTTTCTTCCAGTATATGTGGTTTCTATACGAGAGGATCGTCATAGAATCGAAGCCATGGTATCACTACAGTGTTATATTGATGAGTCTCATAACTATTGTTACTGCCATTGTGGTCGTATACTTGTTACACGGATTTAAGAATCATAAAAAGTGCTTGCAGGAAGTAGAGAAAATCAATTTCTTGAGTTATCGAACCGCTGATTTCGGAAGCGCGGTCAATCGTTTCTTTTCACTTTTGAAGCGTTTTAAAGATCCTGATCTGAAAAGATATATCGCATCTAAATTCGGGAACCATTTGCCTAAGGAAACTTTTTCGGAGTTTCTTCAGGAGGTGCAGAAGAGAACTGGGAAAGTACGTGATTTGCTACCTATCTTTCAAAAAATCTATTATGACCGTTTCTCTGAGGACGTAAATCATATATTTGATGGAGTAGCTGGAGAAGATAGTGAAATCAATGAAAATGTCCTTGATGCGATGATGGTACGCATACGGAAGTTTCATACTCTATATGGAGATGAAAACTTCAATACTTTTATGCCATCGCTCATTATTCAATTCATAGTGGCGCACACTTTTGATAACAAGGACGGAGTATTAAAAATAATCAAGGAGCTTCGTGCCAAGCCTAAATGCGGCCCTATCGGGAATAGACTCATTTCAAGGGATGTTTATCTTGCTATGCTGGAAGAAATGTTTAAGCAGTGCCAGGTACGGATCATGTCAAAGAAGTTCGTTCCTGAAAAAAACTAGTTTCACTTTGAGTAATTTTAAAAGGCTTATTGAAAAATAAGTCTTTTTTATTTGTGCCTCGAGAGAGAATCGAACTCTCATGGATTGCTCCGCACGATTTTGAGTCGTGTGCGTCTACCAATTCCGCCATCGAGGCATCATGACCTCACCCCAACCCTCTCCCGCGACGCGGGAGAGGGAGCCGAAGCATATGCTGAGGCGGGTGAGGGAATGTGGAAAAATTGTAAATTGAAACGGCAAAATTGTCAAAGAAAGAGCCTCGGGCTATAATAAGGAAGCTATTTCCGTAAAACCTTTAATCTTAGATATACGATTCCTCGGTCCTGCCCCGGAATGACACTTGCATGGGTTTAATTATCTCTGTCGTCAACCAAAAGGGCGGCGTCGGCAAGACGACGACCGCTGTTAACCTCGCTTCATACCTCGCGCACCTCGGAAAGCATGTCCTGCTCGTCGATATCGATCCGCAGGCCAACGCCACTTCCGGCCTCGGCATCGACCATAAAAATTTGGAGGCCGGCGTCTATGAAGCGATCGTCGGGCTCAAGGAGTTGGGCCATGTTTTGAAACGCACGCATCAGGACCGGCTGACGGTCGCTCCGTCGACGATCGCTCTGGCCGGCGCCGGCATCGAACTCGTCAGCCTGCCGAACCGCGAATCCCGCCTCGGCCAGATTCTCGAGCAAGTTCGCAATGATTACGACTACATCATCATCGACGGTCCGCCTTCGCTCGGCTTGTTGACGATCAACAGCCTGGTCGCCGCCGACCAGATCCTCATTCCGGTGCAAAGCGAGTACTATGCTTTGGAAGGTCTCGGCCAGCTACTCAATACGATCAATCTCGTACAGAATAACCTGAAGCCCGAACTCGGGATCATGGGGGCGGTCATCACGATGTACGACAAGCGCAACCGGCTGTCGGACGCGGTCCTCAACGAGCTCTACCAATATTTCCCGAACCGCATTTTCCGCAGCGTCATCCCGCGTTCGGTCAAGCTTGCCGAATCGCCGAGTTACGGCCGCTCGATCCTGCACTATGATCCGAAGAGCAAGGGCGGCCGGGCCTATGAGAAGCTCGCTCTGGAAGTGATCGGCGCGACGCGTGAACGCGGCTTGTAATTTAGTGATATAATAAAGCTGTCATTTCGAACCTGCTTTAGCAGGTGAGAAATCTGTTAACGAAGTACAGATTTCTCCTCCTCGCCGCTTGGTAGCGGCTCGATCGTCGAAATGACAAAAATAATCTTATGACCAACGGTTTAGGACGGGGACTCGGTTCCCTGATCCCGCAAAAGAATACCGGTGCCGGATTGCCTCTCCAGCCTGAGCAGGATGTTCCGCCTGTGTCCGATGACCAGGTGCTTAAGGTCGATCCCATATTGATCAAAGCCAATCCGCGCCAGCCGCGCAGCGACTTTGCCGGCGGCATGCTCGATGAATTGACCCAGTCGATACAAGAATACGGCATCATCCAGCCGCTCGTTGTCACGAAGACGAGCGAGGGCTATGAGCTCATCGCCGGCGAACGCCGCCTACGCGCCGCCCGCCAGCTCGGTCTCCATGAAGTTCCGGTAATCCTGCGGCAGGCCGACGACCAGGAAAAGCTCGAGATCGCCCTGATCGAGAATATCCAGCGTGAAGATTTGAATCCGGTGGAATTGGCGATCGCGTATAAGCGATTGGCTGAAGAATTTAATTTGAACCAGGAGCAGCTCGCGAAGAAACTCGGCAAGTCCCGTCCGGTCGTCACGAATACGCTCCGCATCCTGCAGCTGCCGGCTGAAATCCAGCAGGCGCTCATCAACGGCGAGATTACCGAGGGCCATGCCAAGATCCTGGTCGGACTCGATTCTCCGGAAAAACAGTTCGAGCTCTTCCGCCGTATCAAGACGCGCGGGCTCAAAGTCGATGATACGCTCGTCGAGGCTCGTCGCATGGGCGGTACGAAACAGGGACGTATCCAGATCAATTATGCCGACAAGGACAAGGAATTGCGTTTGACCCAATTTTTTGGCACGAAGGCCGAGATAAAACGCGGCAAGAAAGGCGGCCAGATCATCGTGCATTTTTATTCCGATGAAGAACTCGGAGGCATTATCGAGAAAGCGGTTTAAGTTATGTGTTTCGGCATGATCCTGACAAATCCGACGAAAGGAACGTATGATGTCGTCGCGTATGATGAAGCGTGGCCTCGGCGTTTCAGGCAGGAACAGCAAGTCATCTCGGCAATTCTTGGAGAGACGGCGTTGTCGATAGAGCATGTCGGCCCGACATCGATCCCGGGAAACCCCGCCCAGCCGGTAATCGACATCCTTATCATCACTGATGGAAAAGGGATCGATCGCGATCAGATGCGAGGCCTTATGCGGGCCGGTTATATCGATAAAGGCGATCGGCTAGAAAATGATACAAGATTATTTTCAAAGATGGGGACGGTCAATCTCTGCCTCTGTTCCGACGGGCATCCATTCATAGAACAGCAGCGTGCGGCCTGTCTTGTCTCTCAAAAACAATAATCTTTTCGCTAATTTTATCCTTATGCCTGAAACCAACGGTTCGATTTCAAAGCTCGCCTGGATCCTCGGCGCGAGCCTCGTGATCAGCGCCCTCATCGGTGCCGGCGCGTTTTATAAAGTGAAGGGCATGGATCGCAGCCTGACGGTGACCGGCTCGGCCAAGAAGCAAGTGACGGCCGACCTGGCGAAATGGTCATCGAGCTTTTCGCGGACCGTCGGCGAACCCGACCTGAAGAGCGGCTACGCGTCGATGGCGAGCGATCTCAAGGCAGTGAAGAAATTCTTCCTTGACCGCGGCGTGAAAGAAAGCGACTTGGTGATATCTCCGGTCTATCTCGACCAGCAATATCGCGATCCGAACAGCCAGGCGCCGCAGCAGTATAACCTCCGCCAGACGGTCGAGCTCCAGCTCAACGACATCAAGAAGATCGGCGACCTCGCCAAGGATACGCAGGCGCTGATCAACCAGGGCGTCATCTTCGCTCCCGGAGCGCCGGAATATTATTATTCGAAGCTGCCGGAGACCCGCGTCGAACTGCTCGGCGAAGCCGTCAACGATGCGCATGACCGCGCAGACAAGATCGCCCAGGCGGGAGGCCGCCGCGTCGGCTCCCTCAAAGAGGCGAGCGTCGGCGTAACCCAGGTAACATCCGTCAATTCGATCGACGTTTCTGACTACGGCACGTACGATACGTCGAAACCGGACAAGGACGTGATGATCACGGTCAAGACGACATTCAGCCTCGAATAAGCGGATACTAAAACATCCCGCTGTTGCGGGATGTTTTTATTTCGTCGTCGGACGGGGAACGTCGGTGATGAGGCTGTCGATTTCCTTGTTCTTCACCGTCTTCGGCGTGATGCCGTGCTCGATATTATAGTCTTCCTGGATCTTGCGGCGGCGGTTGGTTTCGCGGATAGCGATCTCCATCGCCGGCGTCATCGTATCGCCGTACATGATGACCTGGCCTTCCTGGTGTCGGGCGGCGCGGCCGATCGTCTGGATCAGGGCGGTTTCGTTCCGGAGGAAGCCGGACATATCGGCGTCGAGGATGGCGACGAGGGAGACTTCAGGCAGGTCGAGGCCTTCGCGCAGGAGATTGATCCCGACGAGGACGTCATATGTTCCCGACCGCAATTCTTTCAGGATCTCGACGCGTTCAAGCGTATCGACTTCGCTGTGCAGGTAATTGACCTTGATCTTTTCGTTGAGGAGGTAATCGGTCAGCTCTTCGGCCATGCGCTTCGTCAGCGTCGTGACGAGGACGCGCTGGTGTTTCTGCACGCGGATCTTGATTTCCTTGAGCAGGTCCCGGATCTGGTTTTCCCGCGGCCGGACATCGATCTTCGGGTCGAGCAAGCCGGTCGGGCGGATGATCTGTTCGACGACCTGTTTCGAATGGCTGATTTCGTACGGGGTCGGCGTCGCGCTGACATAGACGACCTGGTTCAGCTTGGTCTTGAACTCCTCGTAATTGAGTGGACGGTTATCGCGGGCGCTCGGCAGGCGGAAGCCGAAGTCGATCAGCGTGTCCTTTCTTGATGCGTCGCCGGCGTGCATGCCGCGGATCTGCGGCAGGGTGACATGCGACTCGTCGATGAACATCAGGTAATCGTCCGGGAAGAAGTCGATCAGCGTTTCGGCGGGGGAGCCCGGAACGCGGCCCGAGAGATGGCGGGAATAATTCTCGATGCCGGTGCAGTAGCCGGCCTGGCGGATCATTTCGAGGTCGTAGTTCGTCTTGCGTTCGAGGCGGTCGGCTTCGGTAATCTTTCCGGCGGTACGAAGCTGGTTGAGGCGTTCGGCCAGTTCGGCTTCGATGGCGACGACGGCGGCCTCGAGCTTCGGTTCGGTCGTCATGTAATGCTTGGCCGGGAGGATGCTGATGCGCTGCAGGGCTTCGCCCTTGCGGTCATCGAGATCCATGAGCCAATTCGCTTCCTTATCCGGACGGATGTTGAAGATACGAATGTTGTCGATCGTGTCGCCGAAGAGATTGAGGCGGACGATGGCTTCGCCGGTGGCGAGATGGATGTCGACGCGGTCGCCGCGGACGCGGAACTGGCCGCGGTAAAAGGCCTTGTCGTTGCGTTCGTATTGGATGCGGATGAGGCCGCGCAGTATCTCGTTGCGCTTGATGACCTGGCCGGCAGAAAAGCTCTTGCTCAGGGCGAGGTAATCGACTTTTTCTCCGAGGCCGTAGATGCAGGAAACGGAGGCGACGATCAGGACGTCGCGGCGGTTGATGAGCGACTGCGTCGCGGCGTGGCGGAGACGGTCGATCTCCTCGTTGATCGTCGCTTCCTTTTCGATATAGGTATCGGTCTGCGGGATATAGGCTTCCGGCTGGTAGTAGTCGTAGTAGGAGACGAAGTAATGGACGGCCGCATCCGGGAAGAATTGCTTGAATTCCCCGTAGAGCTGGGCGGCGAGGGTCTTGTTATGAGAAATGACGAGCGTCGGCTTGTTGAGCTGCGCGACGATATTGGCCATCGTGAACGTCTTGCCCGAGCCGGTGACGCCGAGCAATGTCTGCTGGTCAAAGCCGGATTTGAGTCCGTCGACCAATTTCTTGATCGCGTCAGGCTGGTCGCCGGTCGGCTTGAAGGGGGAGTTGAGGATAAACATTGAATAAGTATACCATTAAATACAAGAATCTTGACAGAAGTGGATTTTTATGATAAAAATTTGAATTAACGTATTTATTAAAAACTTAACGTTTCATTAAGGGGGGGCATGCCATGCCGAAGATTACGATCATAGGTCCTCAGGACGGGGACTCGTTCGAAGGTTATTTATTCAGGTTTCATCCGGAGAAAAAGGATAGGGAAACATATGATCCTTTTGAATTGTTCGGATCGAATTTAAAAAGCTTTGTAGTCGATGTACTGAAGCTACAATCACCCGATGACGTGAGTCTCTTTGTCATCGAAACAGCCGCACCATCTTCACAAAAACACATCATTGTTGAAGTAGACCTTCTTTCCCATATGCCGGAACGTACGTATGAGGTCAGAAAGAAATTGCTTGAGGGAATCATCGATCAGCTGTTCAAAGCATTTCCGGGATACCACTTATTCGAAGGTGTCATCAAGGCCTTTGCCGGACAGCCCGAGATGGCGGTTATGAAGAAAAGAAATTAAAAAGAAGGAGCATAGTGTTTTTATAAAGGAAGTTTAGGACTTCCTTTTTTATTTGTTCTTTCGGGAGCGTTGACAAATTATACAAGGAATGGTAATACTGGTCAATCACAGCACATTTACAGGTATTAGCGGATTGTTTCTAGCGACTCACAGGGTCGTTTGGAATAATCCGTTAATTAAATAAAACCAAACATGAAGAACACAATAATAAAAATAAAATCACTTTTGAATGAGGAAGCGGTAATCTCAGAGAAGAAAAGAATATTTTTTGACAGCAGAGGGGCCATGGAAGAAATCACAGCTGTTCTCGCTGCTTATTTTTGTAAGTTGGCCGCATACTGGAAACAGCGGGGCGACAGGAACATTCGATTATTCATTCACTTCGATGTAGCGGCATTTATCAACAAAAGGCAGAGGAAGCTAGCTGTGATCGAAGAATGGAGCGCATTTTTCTTCCAGCGTATCAAGCCGTGGTTAGAAGAAGAAAAATCGATTCATTTTGAGATAAGCTGCGGGGTTTCTAACGAGTTTGAAGAGGAAAACGAAGACCAGGTTCGTGTTTATAGCATAGGTATCGATCTTTTTTCCGGCGGCGAGCTTTTTAGATTCGAGGTATTCCAGAACCGTTGTACTGACAGAGTGTCTTTCGAGAGTACACGGGGAACCAGTGTCGTGAGGACAGAAAGAGACAGAGTAGGAAAAGAAGTGTTTACTGACTTAAACAAAGCGTTGGACAGACTTGAAAAATGCATTCAGGCTATTAGTGACAAGTAACCTTCTGATCATTGAAGTGATAGATATTGTTTGAAGAGGAGAAAATTCTCCTCTTTTTTATTGGAATATGACTTGAATCTAGGCCTATTTTCAAGGAAAAAGGCTTTGACATGAGGGTGTTTTTAGCGTAGGATGTGTATACATATTATCTATCCATGGAACAGAAAAAACCTTTATTTTTAGAGGCTGAGGCCCAAGTCCGCCGTTTCTGGACGGAATCCGACACCTTCAGCCAGTCAGTCCAGAAAGACGCCGAAAACGGCGACTTCCGTTTTTATGACGGCCCGCCGTTCGCGACCGGGCTGCCGCACTACGGCCATATCGTCGGCCAGATCATGAAAGACGTCGTGCCGCGCTTTTGGACGATGAAAGGCTACCGCGTCGAACGCCGCTGGGGCTGGGACTGCCACGGATTGCCGATCGAGAACCTGGTCGAGAAAGAACTCGGCATTACGAACAAGCAGCAGATCGTCGAGATGGGCGTCGAGAAATTCAACGAACTCTGCCGTTCGAAAGTCTTGAGCTACGTCGACGCCTGGCGCGAGATGAAGGAACGCATCGGTCGCTGGGTCGATATGGACAATGATTACAAGACCATGGACATGCCGTTCATGGAAAGCGTCTGGTGGGTATTCAAGCAGCTGTGGGACAAAGGCCTGGTCTACGAAGGCTACCGCTCGATGTATATCTGCCCGCGTTGTGAAACGACATTATCGCAGGCCGAAGTCTCTGAGGGTTATAAGGACATTAAGGATTTATCAGTCGTCGCAAAATTCGAATTGGTCGATGAGCCCAAGACATATCTTTTAGCGTGGACTACGACGCCGTGGACATTGCCCGGCAACGTCGCTTTGGCAGTCAATCCTGACCTCGACTATATACGAGTGAAGAAAGACGATGAATTCCTGATCCTGTCCAAGAATGAACATGAAAAACGTTCGGCCGACGTCGAAGTCGTCGCGACGATGAAAGGCAAAGACCTGGTCGGCAAAGCGTACAAGCCGCTCTTCGATTATTATTCGTCCGATGCTTCGCTTGAGAACCATGCTAATGGCTGGAAAGTATACGCGGCTAGTTTTGTGCTCGCTGAAGAAGGTACCGGCATCGTCCATATCGCTCCGGCTTTCGGCGAGGACGACATGGCTCTCGGCAAAGAGAAAAATCTGCCGTTCGTGCAGCATGTCTCGATGGACGGTACGTTCAAGCCTGAAGTGAAAGATTTCGCTGGTTTGCACGTCAAACCGATCGAAGACGTCACGGCGACCGACGTCGCTATCATAAAATATCTGGCGGCCAACGGCCTCTTGTTCGCCAAGGAAAAATACGAACACAGCTATCCGCATTGCTGGCGCTGCGATACGCCGCTCATCAACTACGCGACGAGCTCATGGTTCGTTGCCGTCACCAAGATCAAAGCCGACGCGCTCGAAGCCGCGAAAGAGATCAACTGGTCGCCTGACTATATCAAGGAAGGCCGTTTCGGCAACTGGCTCGAAGGCGCGCGCGACTGGTCGATTTCCCGCCAGCGTTTCTGGGCGTCGGTCATGCCGCTCTGGCGCTGCGATTCGTGCGACCATATCGAGGTTTTCGGCTCGGTCGCTGAATTGAAAGAGGCGAGCGGCCAAGAGGTGACTGATTTGCATAAGGACGTCGTCGACAAGATAACGTACTCCTGTACGGAATGCGGTAAGGGGACTATGAAGCGCATCCCGGACGTGCTCGACACCTGGTTCGATTCCGGCTCGATGCCGTACGGCCAGATGCACTATCCGTTCGAACGCAAAGAACATTTCGATGACAATTTCCCGGCGCAGTATATTGCCGAAGGCATCGACCAGACGCGCACCTGGTTCTATTACCTCCATATCATCGCCTCGGCCCTGTTCAAGAAAGCCGCTTTCAAGAACGTCGCCGTCAACGGCACGGTCCTGGCTGAAGACGGGAAGAAGATGTCGAAGAAGCTCAATAATTATCCGGATCCGAGCCTTATCTACGACAAATATGGCGCCGACGCGCTGCGGGCATATTTGCTCGCATCGCCGGTCGTCGCGGCGGAAAACCTGAACTTTACCGAGAAAGGCGTCGAAGAAGCCTTGCGCAAGAACATCATGCTTATCTGGAACGTCTACGCGTTCTATGAAATGTATCAGGCTCGAACCACTGAAGACATTGAAAAGCTCAATGAAAACACTGAGGGGGAACAAGGCTCGAGGAATGTCCTTGATCAGTGGATCGTTGCTCGGCTCAATCAGCTGACCGCGTCGGTCAACAAAGCCATGGAAGCGTATGACTTGCCGCGCGCGATGCGTCCGATCACCGAGTTCATCGATGATTTTTCGACTTGGTATCTGCGCCGTTCCCGCGACCGCTTCAAGGAAGAGGGGAATGATAAGAACGCCGCGCTCGCAACGATGAAGCATGTCCTTACGGAATTAGCCAAGACCATGGCGCCGTTCATGCCGTTCACGGCGGAAGCGCTTTGGCAGAAAGTCACCGGCCATGATTTCGCTGATCGCCATCAGAGCGTGCATCTTGAAACCTGGCCGTACGGCGATGATGCGGATGAAAGTGTAATAAGAGAAATGAAAATAGTTCGCGAAATTGTGGAGATGGGCTTGGCTAAGCGTGATGAGGTAAAAATCAAAATTCGACAGCCTCTAGCTTCGATTACAGTAACCCGCGATTATCGACTTACGGGCGGAGACGAATGGATAAAATTGATTTCTGACGAATTGAATGTAAAAGATGTTATCTTGATAGCTGGAAATGATGAAGGCGTGGAATTGGATACGAAGATAACTCCGGAGCTTGAACGGGAAGGCTTGAAGCGCGAGATCGTCCGCCTCATCAATAATATGCGCAAGGAACACGGGATGACGATTGCGGATCGGATTTCGATCAGCTGGTCGTCGGATGACGCAGTAGTCGTTGAGACGATGAAAGAGCATGGGGACGGGATCAAGGCTGATACGCTCGCGACAGAACTTGTCAATGGACAAAACGACCAATCAGAACAAAGTTCGGTGAACGGAAAGGAAATCAGTTTGTCGATTAATAAAATATAGTGTCATTTCGAACTCCGCCAAAGGCGGGGTGAGAAATCTGTATGCAGCACCCGGCTTGGGACCGCTCGCAGATTTCTCCTCCTCCGGCCATGCCGGAGTCGTCGAAATGACAATAAATCACTCATTTCTATAATCATATGGAAATCAATTATTGGGCAGTGTTCGCGTGCGGCGTTCTTTCCCTGGTTCTCGGCTTCATCTGGTACGGCCCGCTCTTCGGCAAGAAATGGCTGGAGGTTACCGGCGCGACCGCCAACGACCAGAAGACCCGCGATGAGATGATGAAGCGCGCTCAGCCGCTCTACGTCATCACGTTCCTCCTCGCCGTATTCCAGGCGTGGGTGCTCGCCTATTATATCGCCGGCTGGAAAGACGCTTCCGGCGTCGAGAACTCTCTCTGGATCTGGGCGGCGTTCGTCATCCCGACGGTCGCTTCGGGCGCGATGTGGAACAATGACTCGTCAAAGGTTTCATGGGCCCGCTTCCTTATCCAGGGCGGATATTATCTCGTCCTGTTCATCGCGTTCGGCCTGATTCTCGGGCTGTGGAAGTAAGCTCTCTTGTCATTTCGACGACGACGGCGTAAGCCGGAGGAGGAGAAATCTGTCATCAGTAGCCATCTTGGGTAGCGACAACAGATTTCTCACCCCGCCTGTGGCGGAGTTCGAAATGACATGTTAATTCACCTTTAATCATTAAAACTCATATGGCTACTTGGATAATCATCGCGATCATCGTCGTTCTCGGCCTGATCGTCATCGGAATGTATAACGGCCTGATCCGTTTGAAGAATCGCGTCGACGAAGCCTGGGCTGATATCGACGTGCAATTGAAGCGCCGCCATGACCTGATCCCGAACCTTGTCGAAACGGTCAAAGGTTATGCCGCGCACGAACAGGGGACATTGGATAAGGTCATCCAGGCCCGCAATAGCGCGATGACTGCGCAGTCGTCCGGCAACCGCGCCGAAATCGAGAAGACTGAGAATATGTTGTCTTCCACGTTGAAGTCGATCTTCGCCTTGTCCGAAGCGTATCCGGACTTGAAGGCGAACACGAACTTTCTCGAACTGCAGCGCGAGCTGTCCGACACGGAAAATAAGATCCAAGCCTCACGCCGCTTCTATAACACCAATGTCCGTGACTTTAACACCAAGCTTGAAGTGTTCCCGACCAATATGATCGGCAACATGCTCGGCTTTAAGGTTCGTGAATTCTTTGAAGCTGCAGCGGAAGAGAAGGAAAATGTGGAAGTGAAGTTCTAGGTGCATGGCTATGACATATAATCTCCCAGTACTTTGTATTAATTGTGATTATTTGGGGAATATTGATATCCCTAAAGGTGAAGCTGTTAATTCAATTTCTTGTCCAAAATGTGGTATGACAAAACTTGAACGAGATTATAATGCTCCAACAAAAACTACGCAGTACTATAATTTTTAATAAATAGGATGTATAATGCCAGCCAAAAATTATATAAATTTTGTAATGTGCTTTGGGAAGAAGTATTACTTAGGGGAAGATATATATTGAGCGATAATCCCTTGTGCTCTGTTGAAGATTGTCATTCTAGATTATCAGTAAATGATGAGATAAAAAAATATGAATGTCTCATCTGCGGGAAGCAATATTTGTATAGTCAATATAGAAATCACTTAGAAGTATACTCGCTTGTTAGGCTTAAGCTAGAGGGCCATAAAACGAGAAACTATCAGATTGAGTCACTTGATTTGCCGCCCACCAAAGTATCAGGTAAGGCAGAAGATGATAATTATTGGGTAAAAGCAAAGATAGGTGAAAAAAATGGGAAAAGGATGGCCGTAGTTTATTTCGGTAAAAAAGATAGTAAAACTCAGACCCCTGAAGATTATGTTCAACTATTTTTGGATTTTGATGATGAGCAGTTAAGATCAGATAGAAGTAACAAAAATCCAATGAAACTGATGGCCAAGCTAACTGCAGAATTTGAAGATTCTGTTACTGAGATGAGTAAAAAATAAGATTTTTATTCTACACAATCGCTGACCCCAACAAACGAAGGATATGGCTCACGAAATAGAGACAAAAGTATTAGACATTGACCAAACCGCGCTTGAACAAGCACTCGTCGCCTTAGGTGCTGAGCAAACGCAGAAGACGCGGTTGGTCGTCGATTGGTTCCGGCCTGTCGGTGTTAAGGAAGGCGAAGATCCGTGGTTCCTGCGCATCCGTTCATATTCCGATGGACGGCATGAAGTTACCTGGAAAGCGAAATCCGACATCCTCGGCGTTTCTCGCAAGCATAAGGAAATAAACTTTACGATTCCTGAGCCGGAGAAACTGGCCGACTTGTTCGAAGAATTGAATTTTGAGAAGTACGCTCATCAGGAAAAGGACCGTTCCTCATATAGATTGAAAGATTGGATATTCGATATCGACCAGTATCCGGGAATGCCGGCCTACATGGAAATCGAAGGCCAGAGTGAAGAACATATCAAAGAAGCGATCGCTCTGCTTAATCTTGAAAATAAGATCGCCTCATCTGAAGGCGAACGGATATTGATCCAGGATACATATAAGCTGGATTGGTATGATATGAAATTTTAGTTTTATGAAAGAATATTTGGAGAATAGAATAGAGAATAAAGAAGAGCCGGTAGTTTCCGTTCTTTCTTGGCTCGGAAATAAAGAATGGGAAAAGAATGAGGAGGCCAGGGTAAGACTTATTTGGGCAAATGATTTTGTTAGAGAAATGCCAAGACACCAAATCGGACAGAGCTTTGACGCTGATTTCTCTAGCCATTTTCTAAAATTATATCTTGAATCAAAAGAAGATAACCAACTTATTAAAAGCAAGGTTGAAAATAAAGTAGTCATAGATCTGGGTACGGCCAGTAGCTATACTGAGCAGCTAAACTATTTCGCGGAGATGAAGGTCAAAGAATTTATAGGGGTAGAAAAATATAATATCGCTATGTCTTCCGCCGAAGCTAAAGAAAGATGCTTAGAAAAAGGTATCCAGGGTGATTATATTAAATCAGATATGCTTCTTTTCCTCTGCAAGCTTCCTGATAAATGTGCGAATTTTGTTCTAAACGGAATAGACGAAAATCTCATCACCAGCGGAGGATATTGGAGCAGAATAGTAAATGAAATTACTAGGACAACCTATGATAAAGGAATAATTATGGGTTGCGGCTCTCTGTTTACCAATTTTAAACATGAGTTTTCCCGCTTAGATACCGAAAAAGAAGGCGTAGCCTTTCCTGATGAGTGTGGAATCTTTGAGAAAAAATAATTATGCAATCCTTATACACCCACATCGATTCGAATAAACGAAAGACTTGGCTTTTGATGACGGTCTTCTTTGTCGCGGTTATCGCGATCGGCTGGGTATTCGGATATGCGATGGACGAACCGGGCATCGTGTATATCGCTGTTCTCTTTAGCATTATTTCCAGCTTTGTCAGTTACTGGTGGAGCGATAAGATTGTCCTCGCTATGTCGAGCGCGCATTTAGTAACGATGGAAACTGATCGCGAATTGTACCGTTTAGTCGAGAATCTCTGCATCACCGCCGGTTTGCCGGTTCCGAAGATCTATATCATCGACGATACGGCGCCGAACGCCTTCGCGACGGGTCGTAATCCTGAACACGCCGCCATCGCGATGACGTCCGGACTGTTACAGAAATTGGAAAAGTCGGAACTTGAAGGCGTCATCGCCCATGAATTGTCGCATA
>CAYTLN010000013.1:0-24469 GCA_964438845.1 uncultured Gammaproteobacteria bacterium | reverse complement strand
GCAAGAACGTACGATTGATCGGCATCCAATCCGACGTGCCGTCATTCTTCAGGGATCTCGATTGTTTTGTCATGCCCTCATGGTGGGAAGGGCTCGGTTTGGCCGCTGTCGAAGCAGGGGCTGCGGGATTGCCCGTCATCGTTTCTGCTGTCGACGGTTTGTGCGAGATCGTGCCTGGTGATTCATTCGGCCTGCGTGTCCCGCCTCGTGACGTGCACGCTTTGAGCGAGGCGATGAAGCTGATGATTACGAGCCGCTCCGATGCCCGTTGGATCGAGTGCGCACAAAGACTGCAGGAAAAAGTCCGTCGCGATTTTTCAATCGAGGCGAAGATAGGGCAGTATGATGCCGTGTATCAAGGCCTTATCGCTCAGCCCCTGCGCACGTCTGAACGGCCTATCCGCATTTTCCATATCATTCCGCAGCTGAATGTCGGCGGAGCTGAACGCGTCGCCATGGACATCATGCTCCATGCGCACGCGGGTTTTTCCCATACGCTCGTTTCTCTCAAGCCGGTCGCTTCGGCCGGCGAAGATTGGCGTCGCGAACTTGAGCAACATCATATCCGTGTTATCGAGATAGGCCAATCTCATCCGCGTGACATCAAGGCGTTACTACAGCTTCGCACGCTCCTGGCGTCTGAAAAGCCGGATATCATCCATACGCACCTCTTCGGCGGCGACCTCTACGGACGCCTGGCGGCGCGGTTAGCGGGGATCAAGCGGATCGTTTCGACGGAACATAATGTCAACGTCAGCGAGACTGTGGTTCATCGGATGGTTCGTAGATTGACCGCGGGATCTTCCCGCCGCATCGTCGCAGTTTCGAAAACGGTCGCGGACTCAGCGACACGGCTTGAAGGCGCTGACCCGTCGCGCGTGACGGTTATCTATAACGGCATACCGACGGATCGGTTCCGAATGGATCGGTCGGAAGCATTTTCCGAACCGATCCGCATCGCTGCGGTCGGACGGTTGAGCCCGCAGAAGAACCACAAGCTTCTCCTTGAAGCGATCGCCTGCTGCGTCAATGATTTCGGGATGGATGTGCTGTGCGACATAGCGGGGGAAGGGGAACTGCGGACGGAGCTTGAAGCAGACATTATCCGTCTCGGATTGACCGATCGGGTCCGTCTCGGCGGACGCCATCCGCAGGTAGAAAAATTCTTATCGGCACATGACCTGTTCGTCCTGCCTTCGCTCTGGGAAGGAATGCCGTTGGCGATCCTTGAAGCCGGCGCTTCAGGCATGCCGATCGTCGCCTCGGATATCGCCCCTGTGCGGGAAATCATGGCCGATACGAGCGAGGGATTCCTCTTTACCTCCGGCTCGGCCGAGGCGCTTGCGGCACGCATCAATGAGTGCGTTTCCGATGCCCGCCGAGCGTTCGAAAGCGCCCGCCGGTTCCGCAATAAGGTTACCGCCCGGTTTGACATTTCTGTCATGGTCAGCAGATATGAAGAACTGTATACTGAGGTTATGAACAAGTAGCTTATGAAAACACTACGGGTTCTCCATATTTTCCCGCGCCTTGAATTCGGAGGAGCTGAGCGACTCATTCTTGAGTACGTTAAGCATATCGACCGCTCCCAGATCGAGATGGCCATAGCGACGACGGTAGCAGGGACATCGATGCTTCCTCTGTTCGAAGAGGAACATATTGCGGTTTGTCCCGCTATGAAAAGCCGTTTTGCGAATGCCCGCTCCCTGATGCGGTTCGTTTCGGATTTCAAACCGGACATTATTCATACTCACCTTCTGGGCGGGGACTTTTTCGGCTGGTATCTGAAGGCTGTGAGGAAATTACCCGTTCGCTGGATCGCAACCCTCCACAGCGTCGAGCATTCAACATCGTGGGCGAGGCGGATAGTATGGAAATATATTCTCAGTAAAGCGGATGCGGTTATTGCGGTGGCTAGCAAAGTACAGCGGTATGCCATGGAATCTTTCGGCATTAGCGAATCGTCTATCGCGCTTATTCCAAACGGCATCGATTATGAGGCATACGCTTCGTTGCCTGTGCCAGCTTTTTCAGAAAAACGCCAGATCGGCATTATCGGCAGGCTCGAAGAGGGCAAGGGCCATGATGTCCTGTTACAGGCGCTGGCATCGCTGCGTTCGCATGACTGGACGTTGAATATATTCGGTATTGGAAGCCGCGAACCGGAACTCGTTGCCCTCACTGAGCGTTTCGGCATAGCGGATCGGGTCAGATGGCATGGAATGGTCGCTGATCAGGCGTCTATGTATGCATCGTTGGATACAGTCGTCCAGCCTTCGGCTCGTGAGGGACTCAGTTTGGCTGTCATGGAAGCGATGGCTTCCGGCCGCCTCGTCATTGCTTCGCCGTCTGCCGCGGAGGAAATAATCGAAGATGGCCGTACGGGGCATGTCGCCGGTACTGCCGAGGAAATCGCTGAAGCGATCAGTTGTTCATACGAGCAGCCGGCTGCAGCGGAGCGTGTTGCGGCATCGGCGCGAAACCATGCTTCCCGTTTCGATATAAGCCATAGCTTGAAGAAACTCGAGGAATTGTATAGTAAGATTTCCGCCTGTTGATATGATACGCTTACGCACACTCTTGTTGATTGTTGTTCCCGCAGGCTTGCTGCTGGGGGCGTGCTTGCCGGCTCGGGCAATGGATACGTTTCCGAGGCTGGCGAATCCTTTTCTAAAATATCATCTGTTGGTTACCGACGCGGAGCGTGAAGCCCTAAAGAAATGGGATCTGCTGATTTTGCCGAACGCCACGAGCATATCCCATCCCGATTTCATTTCTTCGTACAAGCGGGCTAAGCCGGAGGGATCGGTGATTGCTTATCTGTATCCGGGAATGGCGGTCGATGAACCGCATACGCTGTATAATCGGATCGAGCAGGAGAATTTGTGGTTGCGTAATGCGTCCGGAGGACGCGTCGAAGTCTGGCCGCGACTATATGCCGCTAATCTCGCAAGCGAACGATGGCGATCGATTAATATCGATTACGTTGCCAGCAAGATGGCCGAAGCTCCCTGGGACGGTATCTTCTATGATACGGTCGAATGGAACCTGGACCGGCATGCGGCCGGCGGCATCGATATTACAGGCGACGGGCAGGCGGATTCTATGAGCCTGGTGAATCAGTTATGGCGTACTGGCATGATCGATCTGTTTGCTAAAACACGGCAGCGTCTCCCAAACAAGCTCATCATGATTAATGGCGTTTCAAATGAGCAGTATCAGCCGAATATCAACGGACGGTTCTTTGAGGCTTTCCCAGCGTTCTGGGAAGGGGATGGCAGCTGGGCGGGGACGATGTATCCGTATCTGAAGAAATTGCCGGGACAGAATCGCCAGCCGCTTTTGTATGCCATCAACGCCAACACCGCCAATACCGGACGCAAGGATGATTATCGCAAGATGCGTTTCGGCTTGACGAGCACGCTGCTTGGCGAGGGATATTATTCCTTCGACTTCGGCGACTACGATCACGGCCAGGTGTGGTGGTATGACGAATATGACGTCGAGCTCGGCCGGGCGGAATCATCGTATTACAATCTGCTTGAACCGGGGAACGAGTACGTGAAGGCCGGCTTGTGGCGGCGAGATTTCGAGAATGGCGTCTCTATCGTCAATTCGACGAATACGGAGCGCCTCTTCGTCTTTAACCGGGAACAGTTCGAAAAGATCCACGGCACGCAGGACCGCCTTACGAACGACGGCAGCACGGTGAACTTTATCCGCTTGGCCCCCAGTGACGGCATCATCTTGCGGCGCGTCAAACAGGACGTTGTCGGTTCGCCGTTTACAAACGGAAACTTCGTCCGCGTCTTTAACGTAGGGGGCAAGCAGGTCCGCAACGGTTTTTTCGCGTATCGGGCCGATGTACCTGCTAACGCGAACGTCATCCTCGACGACCTCGATGGTAACGGCTTCACTGACCGCGTCACGGAGCGGGGAGGCCGGATCGTCATTACGGGCCCTGGCCGCAGCGCGATTACCATCGCTCCATACGGAGATGCGTTCAAGGGCAAGCTTTCCCTAGCGGCTTACGATTTCAATAAAGACGGCTTCAAGGAAATCGTCGTGGGCGTAGTGTCGGGCGGCGGCCCTCATATCAAGATATTCAGCCAGAACGGCCGAGTCGTTTCGAACGGTTTTTTCGCTTTCGACAAGAATTTTCGCGGGGGATTGACGTTGGCTGCCGGTGATTTCAATAACGACGGGCAGGGGGAGATCATCGCGGCTCCCGGCAAGGATATGGTGCCGACCGTTAAGATCTTCGCGCAGGACGGACGCCTGCTGAATTCCTTCTCAGCGTATGCGAAGAATTTCCGGGGCGGCGTCAATGTGGCGGTCGGAGATATCGATGGCGATGGCCGTTCCGAGATCATTACCGGCCCGAACGCCGGCGGCCCGCATGTACGGATCTTCGATTCGAGCCTGCGGCTGAAATCGCAATTCATGGCATTCGATTCCCGCGGTACGACCGGTGTCCGGGTGATGACGGCTGACACGGATGGCGACGGCAAGAAAGAAGTGCTTGCCGGAACAAATTCTTTCTAATACGCATATGGAGAAGCAGACGATTCTTTCAACGGCAGACGGCAGGGCCATCATTACCGAGTTCGGTTCCGATCGGCGCCATATCAAGAGCGAACCGGCCCGTTCGGGCATATTTATCTCCCGGACGGAAATCGAAACCTCGTATAGCCTTGACCTCATAAAGACGATCCTCGATATAAAGGGGATCGGTTGGCTCTGCAATGAGATCGAGCGCGAAGAATCGCCCGAGTACGTCCGGGCGAATCTCCGGTACGGATTATTGTCCTTTATCGATGAGTCCGCTTTTAAGGGCAAGACGATACTTGATTTCGGCTGCGGCGCCGGCGCTTCGACGGTTATCCTCGGCCGCATGTTTCCGGAGGCTACGGTTATCGGCTCTGATTTTTTGGCTGATAATCTCCGTATCGGGGCCGAACGGGCGAAATTCTATAAGACGCCGAATGTCAGTTTTGTCCATTCCGCTACACCCGATGACCTGCCTGCAGACCCGCCATCGTTCGATCATATCGTCTTGAGCGCGGTGTACGAGCATCTTCTGCCGAAGGAGCGGGGAACCGTATTTCCGGAATTGTACCGGAGGTTGAAACCGGGCGGCGTCCTCTTTATCAATGAACTTCCATATCGTTGGTTTCCGATCGAGCGCCATACTACCCGTGGCTTACCCTTATTGAACTATATGCCGGATCGGATGGTTGAATGGGCAGCTAAGCGATTCTCAGCTTTTCCTTCTGCAATGCCCTGGACCGATCTGCTGCGTGACGGCATCCGAGGCGGAAGCGTTTCGGAAATGAAACGGATGCTGAAAAAGGCGAAACAGCCGGCCCCTATTTTTCTTGAACCCTGCCGTCTCGGGATTCGCGACGATATCGGCTTATGGTATATACTGTCTACACAGAGAAAGAATGCCTTAGTCCTCAAAATGGTAGCGGCTGTCGCTCGAATCTTAAAGGCCTTTACCGGAATATCAATGATTCATGTATTAACCTTGGCATTGCGCAAGCCGCGCTAAGGCCCCCACTCATATGCCGAAACAACCTACACCAGCTCCCGCCCGAGGAATCGCCTTGCCCGGCTGGATTGTCCGCCGACATGAGCGGCATTACCGGGACAGCGCTTTCCATCTCTGGGCTGACGTGATCCTCGCCTTGATCCTGGCCGGTTTGGCGACGACGCTCGTCTGGCTCTTGCTCTGGCAGCCGCAGGCCGATTTTACGCTCGCGGCCCGAACCGATTCGTCCCGTATCACGAGCGGCAAGGCCCATGATTTTATCATCCGTTATAGCAATGAAGAGGGGAACCTCATTTCTGGCGTGTCGCTCGCTCTTGAGCTTCCTGAACATTTCGAATTGGTTTCAGTTGAACCGGCAACCGGCTTCGACCGGCAGGCTCGTATTCTTACGATCGGCGATCTGCCTGACAAGCAGGAAGGTGAAGTCGTCCTCCGCGGTATTGTCCGCGGCGAAATCGGTTCCCAGCAGTCTCTCGGCATGAACCTGACGTACCAAGATGGCGCGGTCAAGAAACAGGTGCTGAATTCCCTCGGCTACACGATCGATGATTCTGCCCTGCGGCTTTCAATCGTCGCTCCCGAGAAGGCCTATGTCAGTGTCTTGCTGCCGCTATCAGTCACGGTTGAGAATGCGGGCGAATCGGCAATGAACAGTATCGAATTGGTATTTCCGGATTCTGTCTGGTCCCTGAGCGGCAACGGCGCTATCAATAACAACCGGCTCGTGATCGATTCGCTTCCTGCCGGATCTTCCAAGACAATTGAGCTTTCCGCTGCGGTTTCGGAAACAGGGGAGCATGAATTCGTAATCGAAGGGAGCTGGATGATCGACAACATATCACGTAAGCAGGCATCGGTGGCAAAGGCGTTTACAGTCGTCGAGCCGGGCTTGGCCGTAAGCGCTTCGATCCGCGAGGCGTCACTGGACTCAGCCGCTCCTTCGCCGACAGTCGATATCGAATATACGAATACGACGGATCAGCCTTTGTCCGATGTCTCATTTTCAGTCGGAGGCAGTTCGGGCTTTACTATACAGCGGCTCGAGAGCCTTTCCAGCGGCTTTGCAATTACCGGAACCACTCTTTCAGTTCCGGGTTCGCTGCAGGCCGGAGCAACCGGCAAGCTTTCTCTCAAGGCTGTGCTTGAACGCGACACCGTCGCTACGAACCAAGTTGCAGGCGTCGTCCTGACCGTGTCATACCGAGCGGGTGAAGAAAGATCCAGCTATACATTGGCCAGCCGCCGCATCAAATTGAATTCGAATCTTTCGCTCGAATCAGCCGGTTACTATTACGGGCCTCAGGGCGACCAGCTCGGCGTGGGACCGATCCCTCCGAAAGCGGATATTCCTACTACGTATTGGATCATCTGGCAGATAAATAATCTCGGCAATGATATTGAAAGTCCGGAAGTGACGGCAGACTTGCCTTCGAATGTCGTCTGGTATGAGCTGCAGAGTTCGACGAGCGGCGAGTTGACGTATTCTCCGGTCACGAAGCGCGTTCTCTGGAAACCCGGATCGGTCAACAAGACCGGCGGGAATTACCGCATCAGTTTCCCGGTGACGATCGTGCCGCGCCAATCGGACATCGGAACCGTGCCTAAGCTCGTCACTAACATCGTTATCCGCGGCAAGGATGCGTTTACGGGGACGGTGCTCGAGCGTCGCGCGGGCGATATCACTACTGACATACCGGCCGACCGGCAAAGCGCCGGCAAGGGCAAGGTAGAGCCTCTCCAGTAGGCTAGAATATAAAAAATCGGGGTATGCTGCCCCGGTTTTTTATATTTCCGAGCTTTATCTAAGGGCCTCTCGGATTTACGGTTTTATTCCGTATTTTTTGGCTAATTTTATTAAAAATTAAGCTATTCGTGCGGAAAGGATCGAGCTATTGACATAAAATAGGTTCTATGATATAATTCGATATTACTCAAAAAGACCATTTTTGCTATGAAAATCGTGTTTATCGGACAAAAAGGACTTCCGTCCCATTCGGGCGGTATTGAAAAGCACGTCGAGGATCTCGCGACGGAGCTTGTTGCCCGTGGGCACGATGTGTTCGCCTATACGCGACCGAATTACACCGATCCGGCTCGTACGACCTATAACGGCGTTAATCTAATCAGCCTGCCGAGCATCCCGACGAAGAATCTCGATGCTATCAGCCATACCTTCCTTGCCGTCCTGGACTTGATCCGCCGTCCGGCAGATATCGTCCATTTCCATGGCATCGGCCCCTGCTCCCTCATCCTCTTGGCCAAGCTTATCAAGCCGAGCGCCAAGATCGTCGCGACGTTCCACTGTCAGGATTACTACCTCCAGAAGTGGAGCCTGTTCGCCCGCCTGTACCTCCGCTTCGGAGAATGGGTAGCGTGCACGATCGCGGATAAGACGATTACCGTTTCCCGCTCATTGACTGAATATGTCGCTGAGACGTATTCTCACCCATCTACCTATATCCCGAGCGGAGTCCATGCGCCGGCCATTGCCGAAGCGTCCAAGATTTCTGTCTGGGGACTTTCTAAGGGCAGCTATATCCTTGCCGTTTCCCGCCTTATCCGCGATAAGGGCCTGCACTATCTCGTTGAGGCATTCAAGCAGGCTACGACTGACAAGAAGCTTGTCATCGTCGGTGACGGTGCCTATACGGATGAATACGTTGTCGAACTCAAGAAATTGGCCGCTGATGATCCGCGTATCATCTTTACGGGCCGCCAGCAGGGCGAGATCTTGAACGAATTGTTCTCGAATGCGTTCCTCTTCGCTCAGCCGTCAGAATCCGAAGGCCTGTCCATCGCCTTGCTTGAAGCCATGTCGTACGGTTTGCCGATTCTCGCGAGCGACATCCCGGGTAACCGAGAAGCTCTCGGCTCGACGGGTATCCTGTTCGCGAGCCGCAATAGCTTCGACGCCGCCCTTCAGCTTTCCCGAATGATTGATATGGATGACGAAGCGCGGTCACAGCTCGGTTCCGCCGCCCGCTCCCGCGTCACCACAGAGTACGGCTGGCAGTCGATCGTAACCGCGACGGAAGAGCTCTATGCCGAGCTGGCTTCGGCCACGGCTACGAGCCGCCTTTATCGGCTGGCCTTCGCCTCCCGTTTCGTGACCTTCCTATAAATCTATTCTCTGTCCTGTACTCGGTACAGGACAGGCCAATGGATTTATCCATTAAAGTTAGATGTACAAGAAAAATATAATATAAACAATTAAACCCGGCGCGAAAGCAAAGGGAGAAGGAGAAACCAAAAATGGAAAGAATATTTTTTCTTTTCTTCGTTACCTTTTTTACGGTTCGTTCTTTTTTTACCAGAACTTCAATGTATCTGGTAACGATGGTATTGATTGCCGGTGCAGTTCTTAATGGCTGCAACACGCAGGAAAACCCCATCCTGGGGGATGTCACAAGTGTCGGTACACCCAATGTGAAAATAAAGGTTAACTCCGGCAATCTTATTGCCGATAGCGGCCATTATGGAATCGGAAGCGATACACAGGCTATTTTCGACGGATCGCTTTCGGATGGCGATACTATGAGATGGACGTTCTATTTCAACGGGAATTATCAGTATGAAAAGCACGGAAAGACATTCCGCAAAACCTTTCCGCCGAATCCGACCCCTTTATGGGTGAAAGTTGAAGCTTGGTATGCTAACAATCCTAATAATATAGGGGTTAAGTATTTCAGGCTCGATATTGACGATGATCCCTTGACTTCGGGCGATCTTGAAGTGGACAATGTTTCTTCCATGTATCCTAATGGAAAAAGAATCATTACCTGGAATCTGCCGGAAGGCAGAGTGCCCGGAGGTCTGTCTGACCCCGCTCGGGTTAGAAATTACATCACTTCCAGGATCCCGAACAACATTTCGAACGGAATTCTGACGTATCGGGACACTACCTATGAGGGTCGGGTCCTCTTCAATTACAAGGATATGGTTACGAACAACTGGGCGGCATCGAACGGTTCAAACTGGAAATTCCCGTATGAAGAGAATATGTTCGCTTGGCATCTCCAGGGCACATCAGTGAAATATTACCATCAGGTTGCCTGGCCTGAACCGCCGGGAACATCTGGCGATACGAGCTTTTACACCGGTGGTATCAGTTTCACTTTCTCCCCGAATAACGTTGATATCTACTTAAATAACCAGTCGGGAAATTGTCCGCTCAATCAGACTCCCAATTTCACGTATTGGACGTCAGAAACTGGGGGCTGGATACAGCGCAACCAGACTATCCGGCCCACAGGTTGGGGGTTATATGACGATTTCAGTTTCTTGGAATTGGGCGAGGACAACCTTCTTAAAATTCGGATTGGATATAACGTCAACATGACGACGTCCGAATTTTGGAGGGCGGCAGATCAGGCGCTTGTTATGTACATTATTCAAGATAGCGCAGGCAGGTTCTGTGCCTATTCTGTTAATGAAGCAGTTAGAAAAGGATTACTTGATCTAAAAAAAGCAAAAGATAAAGGTTTGCTTTCTTAACAGTTCAATTTGCAGCATGTAGGGTTCTTATCATTTGATAAGGACCCTCTTTTTATTCTTGAGGCGGGAAGACTTCGTGGTATACTGTCACTATGCGTACGATAGCAGATATTTTATGGAAATGGCCGGACGGTCTCCTCTGGCGCCTCACGTCCCGTTTCGCGGTCGCATCTCGGCGGCGGCGTTTTAATCTTTTCATGGAGGCCTGTCGCCCTAATCCTTCCGATCGGGTGATCGATGTCGGCGTCGGGGATGGTGCGGGCAGGGCGCTTAATTTCTTCGAGGACATGTATCCGTATCCGAAACAGATAACGGCCGTGGCGCTCGAACCCCTGCCACGCTTCAAGACTTCCTATCCCGCCATACGGCTTGTCGTTGCCGACGGCCGTGACCTGCCTTTCAAGGATAGGGAATTCGATATCTATATCTCGAACGCAGTCATCGAACACGTCGGAACGTTTTTCGACCAGCGTCGTTTCGTCCATGAGGCCTGCCGCGTCGCTTCCACGGTTTTTATCTCAACGCCGTACCGCTGGTTTCCTATCGATTTCCATACGTTGATCCCGTTCGCCCATTTTTTGCCGCTCGGCTGGCGCAACCGCATCTATCATCGGTTCGGACGTTCATATTATGCGAGTGAAGCAAATTTGCGCTTGATAGATATAAGAGAGCTGAGGAAGATGCTGCCGCCCCGGATACGGATGGACGTCGTGCCTCAGCGATTTCTCGGATTGGTTTCCAACCTTAATGTCGTCTTGACCCACGAAGATTGATATGGACTTATTTATCAGCACAGCCGACCGTGAAACCATCACCTTGCGCCTTTCCGACGGAAAAGCCAGCGTCGAGAAGACAATAGCGGCTCATCGTCTCCAGGCCGATGCGCTTCTGCCGGCCATCGAGAAAATTCTGGCGGGAAGAAAGCGCCGCACTTCCGATATCACGGCAATTACGGTTGAAGAAGCCGGAGACAGCTTTACGGCTCTCCGTATCGGCGTAGCGACAGCCAATGCGCTCGGGTATGCCCTTGGCTGCCGGGTGCGAGGGGTGGTTTCGAAAGCGCTTAAGAAGCGGGGGATAGCCGTCGTCGCTCCGGCATATTCCAAGCCGCCGACTATCCACAAGAAAAAATAGCCATCAGCCACTGCTGAGAACAGGCCGCCTGTGCATAACTGGCGGGCTTTTTATTTTTTACCAGAAATAAAAGGAAACCAGCCTGTTCGACGAGTGGGGGAGACTGATTGACCCGAGGGGCTCAATGGTGTATAATTACAGTATTGAGGTGAAAAGTGGGGAATTGTGGATAACTTGTGCACGCCCCTGGAAAAAGAAACCATGTTTATCGGCGAATACAGCCACACGATCGATGAGAAGGGACGGATTGCGGTCCCGGCCAAGTTCCGCGCTTCATTGCGGGGCGGTGCTGTCGTGACCCGAGGCCTCGATAACTGCTTGGTGGTGTACCCGAAAAAGGAATGGGGGAAGCTTGCCGAGAAGATTTCGTCGTTGCCCTTCAATAAGTCGAATGACCGGAGCCTTTCCCGCTTTATCTTAGCGGGTGCCATGGAGGTCGATTTTGATAATCAGGGTCGCATCACGCTGCCTGAGTATCTCCGAGACTTCGCTAAGCTTTCGAAGAAGGCGGTGGTGGCCGGTCTGTACAGCCGATTGGAAATCTGGAATGAAGATGCCTGGAATACCTTCAAGTCGGCGACAGAGAAGCAGAGCAATCAGATTGCCGAAGCGCTCGGCGATATCGGCTAATCAATTTTATAATTTTTCATTTTGTAATTTTATAGTTAATTTTTTTGAATGCCTAATTTCCAATGTCGAAATCTAAAGCCTTGGAAATTCAAAATTGTGCATTACTAAAAAATTACAAGATTACAAAATTAAGAATTGTAAACGGATGTACAATCACACGCCAGTCTTGCTTTCGGAAGTGCTAGGGTATCTCGCACCGAAGCCGGGGGATAGAATCATTGACGCGACTCTCGGAGGCGGAGGATACACCTTCGCCATCGCGGACCGCGTCGGTCCCGACGGAATCGTTGCCGCGCTCGATATGGACGAACTGGCCCTTGATAATGCCAAATTAAAAGCTCAAGGCTATGCCGGAGCTATTCGATTGAACCATGCTAACTTCGCTGATATCGCCACAATCGCTGAAAAGGAATTCGGGCCGCATCATTCTGCGGACGGCGTTGTCTTTGATTTGGGGTTATCATCTGCTCAACTCGAAGATCGACGTCGCGGCTTTTCTTTTCAGGCGGACGCTGGGCTAAGCATGGCTTTCGGTTCTTTGATCAGTGAACGTAAGACAGAGAAGATCGTCAATCGCACTACTGTCCCGGAGTTAGCCACGCTGATCCGGGAATACGGGGAGGAACGGTTCGCCCTGCCGATCGCCAAGGCGATCGACGCCGCGCGCCGCATCAAGCCGATCGCGACAACGACCGAACTAGTGGCGGCAATCAAGCAGGGAATGCCTCCGTCCGCTCGGCATGGATCGAACATCCACTTCGCGACCCGAACGTTTCAGGCTTTGCGCATCGCTACGAACGATGAGCTTGCGAACCTGGAACGGGCCCTCGGGTCGCTCAGGCGGATACTCAAGCCCGGAGCGCGTATCGTCGTCGTTTCGTTCCATAGCCTCGAAGACCGGATCGTCAAGCAGTTCTTCCGCCAGGAAGCGAAAGACTGCATCTGTCCGCCGAATCTTCCGGCCTGCCGGTGCGGCCACTCTGCCTGGTTGACCATCCTGACGAAGAAAGCGGTCAGCGCCACAGAGGAAGAGATCGAGACGAACCCCCGCTCCCGCAGCGCGAAACTGCGAGCGGCCCGCGTCCTGACAACTTAAGATTAACTAACAAAAACAAAGAGAGAGCTAAACAGGGGAAACTGGATAGCGATCGCTTTCAGAGCATCATATGGCACATCACTCTCCCGCCCAGCCGGCGCTGCACATCAATCTGCGCCGTTTGAATCGCTGGCTCATGGTACTTGTCGGTTTCGCCGCAGTCGGTTACTTCTTGACCGTCACCGCCCTCTCTACCCGAGGCTTTATCTTTAAGGACCTGAAGTCACAGCAAGCTTCTCTCGCGGAAGAACGCCGAACCCTTGAGAACGCTATGACCGGACTCGCATCCTACCAGGACCTCCAGTCGCGCATCCGTTCTTCGAATTTCGTTGCGGCTGATACGGTTTCATACATTTCATGGAATGATTCTGCTGTCGCTAAGCGTTAATAATCTTTTCTTATGAACCGATTCGTACGGCCGACGAGGCCGCAACGGACAGAAACAAAAGATAACCGTGTGGCATATGTCGCGGCGGTTGTTTTTTTATTGTTAGGAGGATTGGTTATACGGCTGGCCTTTCTCCAGACGCTGCGGCATGAATATTATGCGGAAGCTGCGGATGGACAGCACAAGCGTCAGCAGCAGATTTTACCGGATCGCGGTAAGATCCTTATCCAAGATAATTATTTTTCACAAGCTGAGAAAGGCGTATATCCGCTCGCAGTCAATAAGGAATTTGCTACGATTTTTGCCGTTCCGACAGATATCAAGGAAGTCGAGCTGACTTCCGAGAAACTGTATCAATTCTTCAAGGCTAAAGCGGTTGAGAAAGAAGTCAGGGATCAGCTGTTACGAGAGCGTCAAGACCGTCTCGCCAAAGAGCTGTCCGCAATACCGGCCGCCGAGCTATCTTCGGCCCGTGAAGCAGAGGTCAAGGCCGCCCATGAATCATTGATGGCTGATCCGGTGTATCTTGATTTTGAAAATGAAAAGCGTGAGGAAATGATTAAAGCGCGCCATGAGGCGATTATCGGGGAGTTGCAAGGGATGCTTACGAAGAACAATGACGAGTACGAACCGATAGAGAAGAAAGTCGATCCGGAAGTCCTCAAGCAATTTTATATTTTCATGGCGGAGCGTAACGACTTGGTTGCGGAAGCGCTTGATGTCAAAAGCGACGGGATGTACCTGAAGGAAAGCAACGAGCCGTTCAAGCTCGAAGGTTTCAGCTATGAGCTTGTCCCATTCCGATATTATCCGGAAGGATCCATCGGATCGCATATTCTCGGATTTACAAACTATCAGAATGACGAGCAGCGAGGAAGGTACGGGCTTGAGGGCTTTTTTGATGACGAATTGTTCGGCCGGTATGGCGAACTTAGCAGCGAGCGGGGAGCCGGCGGACTAGTTATCGTCAATGATCGGCAGTATGAGAAAAAAACTGATGGATCGAGCTTGGTCTTGACGATCGACCGTTCGGCGCAGTTCACGTCGTGCAAGTTGCTTAACGAAGCCGTCGAACGGTATGGTGCATCCGGCGGAAGCGTGATTATCGTTGATCCGAGTACCGGCGCGATCTTGGCGATGTGTTCGGCGCCGGATTATGATCCGAACACGTCCCAGGCGGTAGATGATATCAAGATATTCAATAATCCGGCTGTCTTCGACCAATATGAACCGGGATCGGTCTTTAAGGCGATCACAATGGCGGCCGCTCTCGATCAGGAAAAAGTGACGCCCGAAACAACGTATGTCGATAAAGGCCAGATCATGATTCCCGGCTGGCCGAAGCCGATTAAGAACTCGGATTATGAAACTCACGGCGGACATGGCGTAACGAACATGGTCACTGTCCTTGAACAGTCCTTGAATACCGGAGCGATTTTTGCCATGGAGTCTATCGGGCCTCGAGCATTCGCCGATTACGTGACCCGTTTCGGATTCGGAGAAAAGACCGGCATCGAACTTGAAGGCGAGAGCGAGGGTAATATTAAGAGCATAACCGGTTCTCGAATTTCAGAGATTTCCGCGGCTACCGCTTCATTCGGACAGGGCATTACCGTCACGCCGCTTCAGATGGTCATGTCGTATGCGGCGATCGCCAATGGCGGCGAATTGATGAAACCCTATATCGTACAAGAGATTATCGGCCCCGATGGCAGCCGCTCAATAACTTCCCCCTCTGTACCTCGCCGTATCATCAGCGAGCGGACCGCGGCTTTGCTTACCGGCATGCTTATCAACGTTGTCGAGAACGGCCATTCGCAAAAAATGAAGATTCCGGGGTATTATACAGCGGGGAAGACGGGAACGGCTCAGGTCGCTTCCGCGACGTCCCGGGGCTATAGCGGCAAGCATAACCATACGTTCATCGGCATGGTCCCGGCGAATAATCCCAAGTTCGTCATCCTGACGAAGATCGATTCGCCACGCGCGCTCTATGCTGAAAGTACGGCCGTCCCGCTTTCTTATGACATTACAAGATTTCTCCTTAACCACTGGCAGGTCAAGCAAGACCGACCGATAGAAGCGACTCAGAAAAAATAATATGGTAAAGAAAATCATCCAACGTTTACTTGCTTCAGCGGCTCGCGATGCCATCATTGCCCATGCGCCGGAAGTGATTGCAGTCACCGGCAGCGTCGGCAAGACGAGCACGCGCGACGCCATCGCCTGCGTCCTCGGGTCGGCGTTCAATATCCGTACGAGCCGGAAAAATTACAATAATGAATTCGGCTTGCCGCTCACGATCCTTGATTCTGAAAGCGGAGGAAAATCGGCTAAGAAATGGCTGGAGATTATCCGAGCCGGACGCAAGCTCGCCCGCGACCGTCGCGCGCCGTATCCGGAAATGCTCGTCCTCGAAATGGGCATCGACCACCCGGGCGACATGGATTACCTCGTTTCGATCGCCCGTCCGACCCGGGCGGTACTGACGCGGCTCGGCAGTTCGCATGCGGAATTCTTTCCGTCTATAGCCGATCTCCACAAAGAAAAGCTCAAGCTGGCCAAAGCCTTGCCGGACGACGGCTGCTTCATCTATAACGCCGAAGATGAGGCTTTGCGCGCCGCCGCCGACCAGTCGTCTGTCCCGGCTTTCGGCTACGGTTTTTCAGAGACTGCAGACGTCCAGGCGCAGAATATCGCCTTCAGTTTCAATTCCTCCTCCGACAGGCTGGAGCCCGGCGTCAGCTTCAAGCTGGTCCATGACGGGGCCTCGGTTCCGGTGTTCATCCCCGGAATTATCAGCCGCACGTCAGTCCTGGCGGCGTTGGCGGGCGCGGCCGTCGGTTTCAGCTATGGCCTCAATAGCATCAAGATCAGCACGGCGTTGCGCGATTTCATGTCTCCCGCGGGACGCATGCGGCTCATCTCGGGTATTCGTGAATCCATTATCATCGATGACACATATAACGCGTCGCCGGAATCCGTCACGGCCGCCCTTGAAACGATCGCTGATATCTCTCGCGACCACTACGCGACCAGCTGGGCCCTGCTCGGCGACATGCTCGAGCTGGGCAACGATACGGTGGAGAAGCATCGTCAGACCGGACGCGACGTCGCGGCGAAAGGAATCGACCGTCTGGTCGCCGTCGGAAAACTCGGCCGCCATATCGGCGAGGGAGCGCTTGAGGCGGGCATGGAATCCGAATCAGTCACTTTCTGCACGGATTCGCGCGAAGCGGCACATATGATTGCCGCGGCCGTGGGGGAGAGGGACTTGCTCTTCGTCAAAGGTTCGCAAGGCGCGCGTATGGAGCATATTGTCAAAGCGCTTATGGCTCGGCCGGAGGAAGCCTCGAATCTGCTCGTCCGACAGGGGAGCGAATGGCAGGCATAGCTTTATTCACTTAACCCAGTAATACATGTGGAATGAAAAGGATAATGCGTTGGTTCAAGATTTTACTTTTGCCGATTTCAAGCAGGCATTCGCCTTCATGACTCGGGTGGCTGCCGCTGCCGATTCGCTTAACCATCATCCTGATTGGAGCAATTCATACAATAATGTCCATATCAGCCTTTCTACTCATGGCGCCGGTGGCGTCACTGAAAAGGATCATGCTCTTGCTCAGGCAATAGATGATATCCTGAGAGATTTTACCTAATTTTAGGCAAGAGTATTTCTTCGGAGTAACAGTAGGGAAGCTAGCCCGTAGTAAATAGAGTTACTAATCCTCATGCTATGCGTATGCGACCAACATCGCGTTTTTTTAATAGTTTCTTGATACTCGTAACCGTCATCGCCCTCGCAGGCATCACGCCGCCTCGGGCTCACGCCGCCGAAGTCCGCAACATTGTCTTTCCGGTCATTGGCGGCGTTTCGTATTACGACGATTTCGGCGCTCCGCGTTCCGGCCATAGCCATGAAGGCAATGACTTGATGGGACGCAAGCTTATGCCGCTCGTCGCCGCCGTCGACGGAACGGTCAGTTGGGTCCAATACCCGGAGCCGGATTGGGGTTACGCGATTTCGTTGCGCGATGCCGACGGTTATCAGTACTGGTACTTGCACGTCAATAACGACAATCCCGGCACGGACGACGGCGTGGGCGGAGGGTTGAATGCCTATGCGCCCGACGTCATCAACGGCGCGACCGTCGTCCGCGGCCAGCTGATCGGCTGGATGGGAGATTCGGGAAATGCCGAAGGCACCGGCGCCCATCTTCACTTTGAAATCCATACTCCAGACGGCACGCCGTTCAGCCCATATGAAAGCTTGAAGGCAGCGCCGAAGCTGACTGTCCCTGTCGAAGCGCCGCAGCAGCCGGGAGAAATCCTGCCCTTCGGAGCGTTCAAGGGCGGGGCTTCGATCGCTGTCGGACGGTTCAATAACGGCGCGACGATCGCGGTTGCGGCCGGACCAGGCGGCGGGCCGCATGTCAAAGTCATGACTGCTGACGGCGCGCTGAGCGCCCAATTCTTCCCGTACCCATTATCTTTCAAGGGCGGCGTTGACGTCGCTGCCGGCGACGTCGATGGCGACGGCGTCGACGAGATCATTACCGGCGCCGGCCCGGGCGGCGGACCGCACGTCCGCATCTTCTCAGCCTCCGGACATCCGATCGGCCAATTCTTCCCGTATCCGTCCGCCTTTAGGGGCGGAGTCCGCGTTGCGGCCGCTGACATCGATAATGACGGCAAAGCGGAAATCATAACGTCAGCCGGCCCGGGCGGCGGACCGCACGTCCGCGTCTTTGAAGCTAACGGTTCGCCGGTGGCGAGTTTCATGGCCTACGCGCCGACCTTCCGCGGCGGCGTCGATGTCGCGGTCAAGCCGGCGACTATCAACGCTCCGGCCCGCATCGTCACCTCGCCGCTTTCTAACGGCGGCCCCCATGTCCGCGTCTTTGAAGTGAACGGGACGCTCGCGAGCGAATTCTTCGCCTATCCGGCCGAGTTTACCGGCGGCGTGAAAGTCGCGGTCATCAATACTGATTCGTACGGCGGCACATTCAGCATCGTCGCGGTTCCGGCCAGCAAAGGCGGCCCGGATATCCGCATCTTCTCGAGCCAGGGCGTGCAGACGGCAAGCCGCAAGGCATATGAGCCGTGGTGGCGCGGAGGCTATGAGATCGCCGCGGCAGTTAACGGCACGTTGTATATAACGTCGACCGGACGCCGCGCCTCGATCCGGACAGTAAGCTCTTCCGAGTTTTCACAACCGAATACCAACCCTAACCCGAATCGTCGGGGAAGATGGTGGGGGAGAGGAGATTAAAATAATAAGCCCGGCTTTGGAAAAAGCCGGGCTTTAAGTACGGGTATGATTGTTGTTAACGTAATGATTTAAGAATCCTGTCCTCTTCTTCATTGATGAATAATGTATACTCTGCATCGGAATCAGTGTTGGCACGTCCGAAGTCCGTGCATAGTTTTTTGATGCCTTTCTTTGTTGGGGGTGATAGTTTTTTCCACAGACGCTTCAAAGTGATAAAAGCTTCTTTCTCAACATTGAAGCAGTATATTGCATTTTTGAAGAAAAGTGTGTCGGTGTTTGGCCATTTTTTCATGCGCGGAAGCAGATCCCAGAATTTGTTTGGCTCATATTTTGTTAGCCAGTAATCAAGCTCCAGGGCGTAGATTGAGAAATTCGGTGCGCATGGATTTGATTTCCTCCAGAACGGATCACTGAAAATGCTTTTCCACCATTCTTCTCCAGGGTTAAATTCCCAGCTTTGGGACAATTTGGACATCCTTGAAAGCGCTATTGAACGTGTTCGCGGGAAATGCTCTTTGTTCTCAATAATAAGCAGTAAATTTTGAGGTGATGTTAAATTGTAGAAGCTTGAAATTAATCCAAAATAAATAGCGATATATGGATCGTCCTCTCTGCCGATTGAGCAGCGGATCAACCAATTGATTGCAGAAGCGAACTTTTGTTTTGATTCGAGAGGAAGATTCTCATTGATAAAAGTTAAGGCCGTACCGACGGGCTCCTGTATTTCTTTTGACGGAGGAGCGTACAGAGGAAGGGTATTGTCATACTCATCATATTTTACGTTGATCTGATAGTATGTCATATAATTAAGCACCTCTTCCCATTCTGGCGTAGTGAGGCTTGCATAAAAAGTTAGATGGCGTTTCTCGTTGTTCTTGGTTCTTTTACCGATTTCTTCCCAGCGTTTTTTCAAGTCCGTGATGATGTACTGCTTTTCGGGTGATTTATACATGGCAGATCTCCTTTAGATAGGTTTTTAATTTACAGGTAATTATTGAAAATAACATTTAATAATGCAAAAGTCAATCATTAAAAAAACACCGGTGAACGGTGTTTTTATTACAGTCTTTTATTGTAGTCCCAAGGGGAGTCGAACCCCTCTTTTCAGGATGAGAACCTGACGTCCTAACCGATAGACGATGGGACCATATTTAATTTTAAATTATCCTAGCATGGCTCCGACAAAATCACGATAGCCGCGCATGAATTCTTCGCTCGTCATCGGCTTTTTGCCTTCGAGCTGAAGGCGGCGGATGATGAGCGAGTCCTGGCCGCACTGGACCGCGAAGGTGCTGTTGTAGACGAACGTCTTGCCCGGCTTATGCATTGTAAGGGCGATGACGGACGGGTCGGCTTCGAGGATCTTGAGCTGCTTGCCGTTGATCCATGTCCAGGCCGAAGGCCAGGAATGCATTGCTCGGATAAAGCGTTCGATATCAGTTGCCGGCCGGCTCCAATCGATGATGCCGTCCTTCTTCTGCCAGCGTCCGACGTACGTGCCTTCGGTCGGCTGGGCTTTCGGTGCGAGCGTGCCTTCGAGATAGCGGTTGAGCGTCGATGGCAATTCGCGGGCGCCGAGTTCGGACAAGGCGACCGCCAAGCTGTCGCCGGTCTCATGCGGTTTTATATCATAGACAGCTTGCGAAAGCAACGGCCCGGTATCGAGCGTCTCGTCCATCACCATGATCGTCACGCCGCTTTCGGCATCGCCGTTGAGGAGAGGAGCCTGGATGACGCCGGCGCCGCGATATTTCGGCAGTAGCGAAGCGTGGACGTTGACGCAGCCGAATTTCGGCAAGGCCAATATCTCTTCGGGAATGATCTGGGCGTAGGCGACGACGACGATCGCTTCGGGTTCGAGTTCGCGCAGCCGGTCGATGATCTGCGTAATCTTCTGTGGCTGGAGGACTTCGAGCCCGTAACTGAGGGCGGTCACTTTGACCGGGGGCGGCGTCAGTTCGAGCGAGCGTCCGGCCGGCATGTCAGGCTGCGTGACGACCGCGGAAATTTCAAAACGCCCGTCATCGATGAGGGCTTTGAGCGAAGGGACGGAGAATTTCGGCGTGCCGACGAAGACGATGCGATGCTTCATATCAGGCTTCATGGATATCTTTAGCCTTGTCGATGAAGAGGATGCCGTCGAGATGGTCGATCTCGTGCTGGATGACGCGGGCCATCAGGCCTTCCGCGTCGATGACGCGTTCGGTGCCGTCGATATCGGTGAACGAGCAGCGGACGCTCTTATGGCGCTTTACCTGGCCGAAGACATGGGGGATGGACAGGCAGCCTTCTTCGCCCCATTCCTGCAGCAAAGATTTTTTCAGGAGGACCGGGTTGGCCATCGGCTGGACGCCGTCCTTGGTACTGACGACGATGAAGCGGATATTCTGGCCGATCTGCGGGGCTGCCAGGCCGATGCCTTTCTCTGTCGTCATGGTTTCGGCCATGGACATGGCCAGCTCGCCGAGCCCGGCAATGTCCGCCGCAGCGACCTCGGTCGAGCGTTGGCGGAGCCGCGGATCGGGCTCAAAGACGAGTGGCAGGATTGATGGCATAGAATACGCTTAGTATAGCCTATTTTTTGAGAAAATCAAGCCGCGTTGCGCGGCTGCGTCTGCCTTTGGTACAATAGAGTACTATGCATAAAAGCGAGCCGATATCGTTCAAGGATATCCTGGAAAACAAGAAAAAGAGCCCGAAGCCTCCGGCCTATCCCTGGCAGGACTTGGCGCTACGGGTAATCAGGGAATTGCGCGTTCCCGGCTTCAAGCGGAATTCCGTCTTCAAGGTCTGCCGCGATAATCCGCGGCCGCGGATCGAACAGGCGCTCGCCGATACGAAAGAGCTCTGCGTTTCCGGAGAGCCTTGGAAATATTTCTTCAAGATCGTCGACGGCGGCTTCAAGCCGATTCAAGATTGAAGTCGATGACGCCATGGCCGACGCCGAAGGGGCCCTCGTAGGAAAGCACTTTCGGTTCGCAGTTCATGCCTTCTAGCAAGCCGAGCAGTAACGCGAGCGGGCGGCTGTCTTCAACGGCCGCTTCCTCAAGCAATGATTCGGAGATCGAGAGGAGCGCTTTGCCGTCCAGCGTGATGAGCGCATCGATGATTTTCTGGTCCAATTTCTTCGCCTTTGCCGAATATCCGGCAGGCGATTTTTTATTGAGCTTGTGCGAGAAATCGGCCGACGCGATGATGGCGATGCGCGACGTTTCGTCGAGCATGCAGTTCTGGAGAAGCCGTCCGCAGGTCAGGTGTTCGGCGACGCCGAGTCCGCTCGCCGACAGCGGAATCACCGCCGGACCGGTCGGAGAAACGCCAAGGAGATTGAGCGGAATCGAACTGCCGTAATCAAGGCCTGGTTCAGAGACAAGGGACAGCGGCACTTTTAGTTCAAGCTGTTCGCGCCAGCGTGCGGGCAAGCCGACATTACCGATGAATTCCCAGCGGGTGACAAGGTCGCCGAACAATTCGAAATTTGACGTATAGCGGTCGCAGATATTGAAGGTGAAGCCGGCCGGACGCTGCGGGCCATGCGCCGTTAGGATCACGACGGCGTCGGGGCGGGCGGCGGCGAACCGTTCGGCCAGGGCGGCCGAAGCGTCGAGCGTCGCTTTGAAGTGCGGCGTATGTTCTTTGCCGATATTCGGGACGAGCAGCGGGGAATGCGGCATGACTGCCGCGAACACGAGAGGCATACTTATTGGGTGAGGCTGACGAGGGCGCCGTCGGCATGGAGGGAGAGCAGCCGCGAAGAGACGGTGAAGACGTTAGTCCATTTATAGCCGAGCTTCTCGAACGTGCCGGCGGATAGGAACGGACGCTTTACGCCGTTTTCAATTACATAGACGGCGCTTGATTCCGGCGTTCGCACGAGGTCGCCGTCAGCTAGCCGGACAGGGTCGGTGGTCGCATAGGCCGCCAAGTCTGCCGGAGCGACGCGGATCGGACGGCGGTTCTTGAATTTTGTGCGCAGGAGGGCCGCGTCCCAGAGCGGCGCTTTCTTGCCGTCGATCACCCAGTAGACGCCACCGGTCTTGCTGTCTTGGAGCAAGGCGCCGGTCGGATACACGGAAAGTTCGGTGATCGGCTCGCCGTCGGCATACGACATGACTTCGCCGGCCTGGGCGGCGATCACTTCCTCCGGGTTGAAGCCCATTTTCTTGAAGGCGGCCGGAGTCGTAAAGCGCCGCTTCGTGCTGTCGACGAGCAGGTAAATCTGTCCGGTCGGGATCCGGACGATCGAGTACTGCGCGAATTTGATGCCGTCGCCGGTCGGATACTTATCGAGGTCGGCGCGGGAAACGATCTGGATGCGGCTCGGATCGAAGCGCGAGGTCAGGGCGCTCTTGGTCAGGAACGGCCGCTTGATGCCGTTCTCGATGAGCCAGACTCCCGCTTCGCCGCTGGCTTGCAGGAGCGAGCCGTTGAGGTAATCGCGCGTGAAGTAGCGCTGCCAGATCTTCCAGAAATTATAGTTGCCGTTGTAGACATGCGGAGTGTAGTTGTAGAGCGCGGCGGTCGCCTGGTTTTCCGGCGTAATGACGGACGAAGGCTTGCCGGTGTTCGTAACGGTGTATGTCTGCCCGGCGCGGTAGCGGTAGCTTTGCGGGTTGTCCATATAGTCGCGGAACTGGAGCGTCGCGCTGTTGATCTGCTTCCACAGCCCGCGCCAGCGGTCATTGCAGCCGCCGCCATCGGGGCAGCCGTAGCCGAGAGCCCAGTCGAGCTGGCCCTGCGAAGGTGAAGCATCTTCAATCAGGCTCTGTTCCTTTTGCAGCATGACGATGATGAATTTCGGGTTCATCCGGTTCGTCACCGCTCGGTCGTAAATCGCATGAGCCGCCGTCATCGACTGGCCGCTCGGGTCCGTCACCATATACGTCGCGAGGAAACTGCGTTTCGCGACGAGCAGCGCTTGGATGTCAGCTTCGTTCATCGAGGTCGAATCAAGGATCTCGAAGTCGCTGATGATATTGTTCGGATTGAAGTTTTCCGCCGCGGCCGCAGGCAGGACCGGACCGGCGATAAGGCACAAAGAGAGGAATGAAAGTAAAAAAGCGTTGGTTTTTCTCATGGGTGGTATCTATTCATTATTATATACATGAGTTTTCATTATACACTATCAGGCTCCAAACTCAAAAACACCCGACCAGACGGCCGGGTGTTTTCAGATAACCGCTTATTTTACGGTCATGAGGATCTTATTCTTGAGATCGAGCGAGATCGATACCTTGTCGCCCTGCTTGACGCGGCCGGCGACGATTTCGGAGGCGAGCTCGTTCAGGATCATCGTCTGGATGATGCGCTTGAGCGGCCGGGCGCCGAATGTCTTATCGAAGCTCTTGTCCGCCAACAGCTGCTTGACGTTCTTGGCGATGCGGAGCTTGATGTCCTTGTTGCGGAGGCGGTCTTCGACTTTCAGGAGTTCGAGATCGATGATCTGCATCAGGTCTTCCTTGAGCAGGCTCTTGAAGATGACGATCTCGTCGATACGGTTCAGGAATTCGAGCTTGAAGTGGCTGCGGAGAATCTTGTCGATCTTGTCTTTCATCTCATCCTGCTGGATAGCGCGCGCCGATTGCTCGTCGGTGCTGTCGGCGAAGCCGATCGAATATTCGCGGATGACTTCATTGCCGAGGTTCGATGTCATGATGACGATCGTATTCTTGAAGTTTACCGTGCGGCCTTTGGCGTCGGTCAAGCGTCCGTCGTCAAGGATCTGCAGGAGGATATTGAAGACTTCCGGATGGGCCTTTTCGATCTCGTCGAAGAGGATGACGCTGTACGGCTTGCGGCGGACGCGGTCGGTCAGCTGGCCGCCGTCCTCGAAGCCGACATAGCCAGGAGGGGAGCCGATCATCTTCGAGACGCTGTGCTTTTCCATGTATTCGCTCATGT
>CAYTLN010000012.1:0-25847 GCA_964438845.1 uncultured Gammaproteobacteria bacterium | reverse complement strand
ATTTGCTGAAGAAGAAAGTCGCAGAGTACGCCTTGCAGGAAGAGATCGAGAAGAAAGCTGAAGAATGGGACGAGCACCATGGCGGTGATCTCACCGGCGGGCAGCTTGTCTTGACGACGCCTGTCCATTTGCTGGACACTTCTCATCTCATTCTTAATCCTGAAGATGAGGAAGCACAGCGTATCCATCTTATTCCTGAATGGGGAGCCACCGACCAGAAAAAGGGGAGTGCGTTCCGCGTATTCGACGGAGAGCCGCATGCCCATTGCAGCGGCTGTCCGTTTCCTGAAGGATGCGTCGTTTGTACGCTGCCGTAACGTTATAGTGCAACACTATGTTGGTTCATTCGAGCATTGCTTGGATGAACCGTTTTTTATATAAAAAAAGGAAGTTGGTTAGACTTCCTTGTAAGGGTGAGAAAAATCTTTATTTCTTTCCTCCTGAAATAAGATTTTTAATAATAGCGTAGGCTACGAAAGGGAGGGCTATAACAATTAGAATAGAAATAACTTGTATTCCGATTGTTATTGCCAGGTTTTGATTGACAACGCATATTGTCACGTAGACAATGGCAATTGTTTTTACTATCTTTTTACCGGTTGGATTTGACCAGATTTTTTTTGCTACTTTTTTGAGCACTTTTGCCTCCGTATTTGAGAGATAAGTTATTAATGTAAATTATTATATTATATCATATAATGTATATATTGTCAAGTAATGCCCAAAATAGGCCATTTTTGTAACGGAACCCCTATCCAGGCGTAAGGATATGTAGTATGATTAGCCATACTGATTTTTTTAATGCTTTCTATGAATGAACCAGCAATCGTGATCAAAAACCTGACCAAGGCGTATAAGAATGTCGAAGTCTTGAAAGGCCTAAACCTGACGATCGAGCGCGGAACCGTGCTCGGTCTGTTAGGACCTAACGGCGCCGGCAAGACGACGACCGTCCGTATCCTGAGCACGCTCCTGCCCGCTGACGGCGGTAGCGTCTCGGTTAACGGCTTCGATGTCGCCACTCAGGCTGACGAGGTCCGGCACAGCATCGGTCTGACTGGCCAATATGCGGCTGTCGATGAATACCTGACGGGACGGGAAAATCTTGTCATGATGGGACGTCTCTACCATCTCGGGGGCGAGCAATCGAAACGCCGGGCCGAAGAACTGCTCGAGCAATTCGATCTGCTTGACGCGTCCGACCGTCCGGCAAAGACATATTCAGGCGGCATGCGCCGCCGCCTCGACCTCGCGGCGAGCCTCGTCGCGACGCCGCCGATCATCTTCCTTGACGAGCCGACGACCGGGCTTGACCCGCGCAGCCGCCTGGCTGTCTGGGATATCGTCATGGGATTGAAGGAGGCGGGCGTCACGATCCTCCTGACAACGCAGTATCTCGAAGAAGCCGACCGCTTGGCCGACCGTATCGCGGTCATCGATCGCGGCATCGTCATCGCCGAAGGCACGGCGGATGATTTGAAGGACCGTGTCGGCAATGAGCGGCTTGAAATCGTTACGGCTCGGGGACAATTTGAAAAGGCTCTGTCGATCCTCGGCGGCGATGTGATCCATTCGGCCGCTGATGAACGGAGAGTAAGCGTTTCTACTAACGGCACGGTAGCCGAAATCAAGCGGGTGCTTAACCTCATGGAAGAAGCCGGCGTGACGATCGAATCGCTTAATTTGCATAAGCCGACGCTCGATGATGTCTTTATGAACCTGACCGGCCATGAACTCGAGGGATCAGCCGAAAAAGAATCGTAACCATATGACTACTATGACTCCTTCAACCGTTAAGCCGCTTATCCGTTCTTCGCTGTACTGGGCGTTGAGCGATTCTTTCGTCCTGATCAAGCGCAGCCTGACCCATATCGTCAAGAACATGGATCAGCTTCTCGGGGTCGCGTTCCAGCCGATCATGTTCATGCTCTTGTTCCGGTACGTTTTCGGCGGCGCGATCAACACCGGCGGCACGAGCTACGTTAATTTCCTGGTCGCGGGCATCCTCGTGCAGACAGCGGCGTTCGGCGCGCTGACGACGGCGATCAGCGTCGCGACCGACCTCCAGCGCGGCATCGTCGACCGCCTTAAATCATTGCCTATCTTGAGTTCGGGCGTTTTGGTCGGCCATGTCACGGCCGATCTGTTCCGCAACATACTCTCATCCGTCGTTATGATCGCGGTCGGCTTGCTTGTCGGCTTCCGCCCGACGGCGGGCGTGGGCGATTGGTTCGCCATTGCCGGCGTCGTGCTCGCTTTTACGTTCGCGTTTTCGTGGCTGTCGGCCATCCTCGGATTGGTGGCGAAATCGGTCGAGGCTGTCCAGTGGCTCGGCTTCGTCATCATCTTCCCGTTGACATTCGCGAGCGCCGCCTTCGCGCCGACGGCGACGATGCCCGGGCCGTTGCGTTGGTTCGCGGAAAATCAGCCGGTGACTCATGTCATCGAAGCGGTCCGCGCCCTGATGATCGGAACGCCGGTCGGAAACCATGTCGTTTTGGCGCTCGTCTGGTGCTTCGGAATCATCCTTGTAAGCATTCCGACGGCGACGATCCTCTATCGGCGATATTCCGGCAAATAAGCGCAATTGCTCAAAGAAACGGCAGAAAGCCGTTTCTTTTGACATGGAAGGGGATATATGGTATAATCCCTTAACCTATACATTGTTTGAAAGGTGGTTGAATTCAAAAATATATAGAAGTAATTGATTATCTATAAAATCATGCAAGGTACAATCAAGAAGTTGACCGATAAGGGTTTTGGATTTATTTCCGCCGAAGGCCAGGAAAAGGATTTGTTCTTCCACTCGAAGAGTCTCGTGGGAGTCGAATACAATGACCTCCGCGAAGGCGATGTCGTTTCGTACGATGTCGAACAGTCCGAAAAGGGCCCGAACGCCGTCAACGTCCAGCGCGCGTAATATTTTACCGCCTAAAAACCCCGCCTCTCTGAGGCGGGGTTTTTGTTTTCGTTAACGGATGATGCGCGCTTCGGGGCCGAGCAAGGAAACGATCCGCGACGGTTTTCCGCGCCGCCGCGGCCCTGCCAGATACGCGTCGATCGCAGTTCCGAAATAACGTTTCGCTTCTGCAGCCGTTTCTGCCGGCGGCAAGCCTTGCGGATTGGCCGACGGAGCGACGAGGGGACCGGTCGCCTTGAGGATCGAATGGAGCGTCCGGTACCGCGGACCGATGAGCCGGAAGGCGAGAGATTCCGTACCGCGATGAAGATATGAAAATTTTTTTCCGGGGCAGGGAAGGATGACGCTGACTTTTCCCGGCCAGACATTTTTTAGGAAAAGCTCCTGTGTGTCCGAAAGCGCGATACCGAAGGCTCTGAGATCGGACAGCTTTGAGATAAGGATGATGAACGGTTTGTCGGAATCCCGGCCTTTGAGCGAGTAGATCTTTTGTACGGCCTTCTTTGGGTGCGCTCGACCTAAAATGCCGTAGAGGGTGTCAGCCGCCATAACGATGAGACCGTCGTTTTTGAGGGTTTTGATTGCGGTACGTGATATATCCATTCAGGCAGTATATGGCAGTTTCAAGGAGGAAACAAGAAGGGATGGCGCTACTATTGACAAAATATAGATAGTATGTTATATTAGAAAATCCGCTATTTTGGGGATTACCCCGGAAAGGCGACTTATATATAATGTACTATGAAAAAAATCGTAATTGCGTTCTTCGCGTTCGCGTTCTTGGCTGGTGCGTCTTCCGTATCCGCACAGAGCGCCTCCGCAGTAGGCGGAGCTGATAGCCGCAAGCCTTCTGGCAATCGGAGCGCGTTTGAAACATCTAGGAAGGCTCCCTGTAACACGGTAGCTTGCAAGAGGTCGATCCAGCCGGCTCCTCGCGTGGGAGGCGGAACGGGCGGCACGCATGTTATCGGTCAGCCTGAATACGCTCCGATATTCGTGAACGCGCCGGTACGGAAGTATGGCGATGGCACGTTGGTGCGTAATGCCGAATCGAAGAAGGTGTATGTTGTCGCAAAGTCAAAGTTGCGTCCGATCCGGACGATCGGCCAGCTGGCGGCGTACAAAGGCAAGCCGATTACGAATGTCGAGCCTGCCGATCTGAACGCGTATCAGGTTGATAATTCAACCCGCTATGCCGAAGGGACGCTCGTCCGCGATAGTTCGAACTGGAATGTGTATCTCGTCAAGGGAGACTCTTTGCAGAAGGTTCGAACGGTCAGCGAACTGAAGAAACATGCCGGTAAGAAGATTATCAATCTTCCCTCCGCGGTAATCGCCGCTTACTAAGAAGTAGGCAATACACAACGCTCCTGTCCGCCGCACGGCGGACGGGAGCGTTTTTGTTTGCTTGAAGCACGGATAGGATGAAACTAATTTATCGATTTATTCTTTCGATTAATATTTCTGGATCTTTAACTTCTATAATATTTTCCGTTAAAAAGGCAGGTCCCTGGATATCCCCATGATATCTCGGGATAAGCTGGAAGTGAATATGGGAGACCTCTTCCGCCAACAGAATAAGATAGATTTTTTCCGGATTGAAATTAGTATTCAGCTTTTGATTATATTTCTTGATTACTGATTGAAGATGCAGATAGTCTCTATCGGGAATGTCGTCAATAGTCTCGTAATGTTTCTTGAGCATGATAAGCACGTGCCCTTCGCTTGTCTGGAATTTCGAAAGAAGGACGACTGTACTTTCGTCTTCATATACAAACGCTTCGGAGCGATTCCGGATAATCCTGCAGAATAGACAATCGGGATTGTTCATAATGTATTGATCGAATCGAACTCAGACTTAAGTTTTTTGATTTCTTCAATAAGTTCAGGAATATCTTTTACCGTTCTGCCGAAATGCCCTCTTCCATCAAACTCTAGGAATTTTGCTTCTAGGCCTTTTGCGTTCTCTCCTCCGGCTTCGAATGGCACTGTTGCGTCGTCACGGGAGTGGAAGACGATGAATGTATCGCAATGGGTCTTGATCTTTTCAAAATCATAGCCACGCTCACTAAAGAATGTTGTGCTGTTTTCCGACGCGCTTACTTTTTCAGTGTATCCTGAGTTGGTGGCTATCAGGATGACGGCATAGACCTTTTTGCCAGGAGCCAGTTTTTCTAGCCAGCGTAAAATCGCCACGCCGCCGCGGGAATGTCCGACTAGTATGGTTTGATCATCAGGATGTGTCGCCGTTATCTCATCTAGCCAGTCGCTTAGGATGGGGTCTCCGGGATGAGGAAGAACCGGAGCTACACACTCCGTGCTAAGACTCCTGACTTCCTTAATAAACCAGGGATACCATTTCTGGCTTGGATCGGTATCTTTTCCATGGAGTAATACTACCTTCATAAACGTGTTCGCATATAGAGACGTCTTTGGAACTCTTGATTGGCAAGAGGCGATTGACGATCCGTAAATAGCATTAAAGCAAATTAATCAGTTGCTGGCTATAGAAATACTATCAAATATGGCATCTATTGACAAAAAATATATTTAATGATATAATAAAAATATCTTATTATATCAATGTTTCATTAAAAGAAGAGGTGAATAGTGGGCAAAATAGATCTACTTATCGTTGAAGACGATAAAAGTAATAGGGATGATGCTCTTTTCCTTGCTGAGGAATACTACGGACTTAAGTGTCTGAGCTTTGAAAGCGGAGTAGAGGCACTTAAGTATTTAAAACAGCAGGATAAAAATAACCTTCCTAAGGCTTTCCTCGTGGATATGAGGATTGAAGGATCGTCTGAAGAACTTGATTCTCCTTTGGAGATATTCAATTATCTGAAGGAACAGAATCAGTTAGAGCATTTCAGGTTCCATACCGGCCATTTCTCAGAACACGATCAAAGGGTTCATGAAATAACCAATGCTCAGGTTATTCTGAAAGGGGAGCCAGAGATCCATGTGTTTCTGGAAATTCTGAAAAATACGAAATAATAATGCTCGCAATCTTTAAGGGACTATCATTTTAGATAGATCCCTTTTTTATTTGTATGAATAATATATTCTTCATCGCAAGCAAGTTGAAAGCTCTAAATTGAAGACACGCAGACTCAGAATAATCTTTTCTATTTTCTACTGCTCCTCTTATTTTTGGACAATGCCGAAAAAAACAAAAAACCCACTACAACAGGTTTTCTGTCAGTGGGTTGAAAGTTCAATAAACATTTATTGCGTTGGCGATGATTTTCCATACGCCACCGCTTGTTCTAGTGCACAGCGTCGGACCACCGGGGTGCCAGCTGAGGATATCATCCAGCTTTTCAGGATCGATTCTCTCCTGGCTTATGGGATTGTTCTTATATTTCTCCCTGCTGGTGAAGTATGCCATGTAGTGGTCTCCTCCCCATTTTGATCCATATATGAATTTTTTGCTGTGAATGCATGGACCGAATGTTTCTTCAAAATAGCAGCCTTTTCCGCCGATTGAGCAATTGTGCATATAAATGCTATCGCACAGTAACTTTTTCTCGACGAATTTCAGGGATCTTTCTTTGGCCTCCTTATACATGTTCTCATCGTCAAACATTTTGTAATCGTTTTCTTTAAGACGCGAGAGATATATCATGTTTGCCAGGTCTGCTATGGCGCCCCGGTCGTTAGTAAAGAGGGATAGGGGATCGCCCTTTTCTATTAACCCAACCCAGTAATTGAAAATTACAGAGTTTAATTCTAAGATTGTCGATACCTTTATTATTTCTTCCATTTTTCGCTTTATTTTATGTTATTGGATTATCTTTGCCCCCTCTAGAAGCAAGGATAATCCAATAAAATAAGGGTATTTTTGAAGGTTCGGGCAATAGAAATTTTTACCATATTATAATATATTTGTCAAGTGCTTTTGGAAAGCCGAGCTCCTAGGCTTTCTTGATCCGATAGCGGAGATAGTTTCTGTTCGAACCTCGTTAACATCAATGAAAAGAATAGTGTCGCTTAACGGGACGCTTTTCCAATCTTGCTCGGAGTTTGGGATATAGTTGGAACGCTATTATTAGAGGAAGCTTTTAAGTCGGCTAATCTATCATGTATAGCTGATATTATTGTATAATGAGAGAAATAAAGCCTATGAAGAAAATGAAGCTGCCGTTAGTTGTCCTGATCGTTATCATAAGCATGACTCTTTGGGGTCATATTACGCAGGCTTCCTGCGGGCAGAGTCCTGATACATTTATCTTATATAAAAACGGTAAAAGAATCTACGATTCTAATGTTTTGGTATTGAATACGAATCAAATTTATTCACCTCGAAAATTCAGCTCAATTTGTATTAACGGTATTTGCCGTACTGGACAATCGTCAGAGGGAATATACCTTGTCACCGTTACTGACAAGAAGTTCATTGAAACTACAAATAAGATGATTGATGATTATATCGCCTCTTCAACTGAATGGAATAAGCGTTTCCCCGGAGATTTGCATTATTCTGCCGACCAGCATATCGTATTTCAATTACCTAATCTTCCTGAGCTTTTGTTAATTGCGGAACAAGCTCCTAGGGAGCCTTTTCCGCCAGTTGAGGATATAGCGAATAACTTTACATATGAGCATTGTGGCTATTCACGCATTATCTATTATGATGTTGCTGAGAAAAAGTTTCTTAGACATTATGAGAAAGGGCAGATAGATGAAGATAGAGAATATGAAGACTTATTCAAAGGAACAAAATTTGAAACGAATAATAGATTTAAGGAAAGTCAAGAATACCCGGCGTCTTTACTAAGAAACTCATCTGTTAGATTATTCGCCATCGCAATATTATTAATAATAGTCGGAGTATTTTTCCTTATTTGGAAAAGAAAAATAAATTAATAAAAAAACTGCCTTGCGGCAGTTTTTTGTTTTTGCTCGGGGACAGGGATTCGAACCCCGATAGCCAGGACCAAAACCTGGAGTCCTACCATTAGACGATCCCCGAAAATGTATTCCTAATCTATAAGCTTTTCGTGTTTTTGTCAAAATTTGGTATACTGCAGATATTACTCTTCTCAGCTAGAAGTATGGCGAAACGTTTCGATGTCATTACCGTCGGGGGCGCGACGGAAGATATCTTCTTTACAGCCGACGATTACGTGGTTATCGATAACCCGCGCGATCCCGTGCGCCAGAAATTGGTGGCTTTCGAGTACGGCGCCAAGATCGGCGTACCCGAAACCGCGACTCGTTTCGGCGGGGGAGCCGCCAATACTGCAGTCGCGTTCTCTCGCTTGGGTTTTAAAACCGCCGCAGCCATCGCGGTGGGCGGCGATGAACGAGCGGGACGGATACTTCGCAACCTTATCACGCATAGGGTCGATATCCGTTGCTGCCAGCATGTTTCCGGCGAATCTGGGGTGTCGTTTATCCTGAAGGCTAAAGGAGGAGAACATGTCATTTTCACTCATCGCGGGGCCAATGACCGGCTGGCGATCCATCGTCCGCTTCAGGCGTGTTTTAAAAAAGCCGGACGCATCTTCGTGACATCGTTGACCGGTTCATGGAATAAAGTATTATCCGAAGTGATGTCTGCCGGCCGTCCCATTGCTTGGAATCCCGGACGGGCCCAACTGAACGCCGGCCTTAAGAAGCTTAAGCCGTTCCTTGAGCGCACGGACATCTTGATCGTCAATAGGGACGAGGCGATTGAATTGGCGGGGCAAGGGCTTAAGCCCGTGAGCGCTTTGCTCAAACGGCTGTTCGCCGCCGGTCCCCGTATCGTTGCCATTACCGATGGTGCGAAAGGCGCTTCCGCGTATGACGGGAATGCGATTGTCAGCGTCAAAGCGGCCAAGGCTAGAGAGTCGGATACGACCGGAGTCGGGGACGCTTTCGGTTCGACGCTCGTCGCGGCCCTTGATCGGGGACATGGATTGCAAGTTGCGATGCGTTGTGCGGTGAAGAATTCGGCTTCTGTCGTTTCAAGGCAAGGGGCGCAGTCAGGATTGCGTTCGGCCCGTGAGCTCGGTATCTGATATGCCTGAATTGCCGGAGGTTGAAACCGTCGCTAACGACCTGAATGCTTATCTTGCGGGCAAGACGATCGCCGGCATTGCCGTTATTGGAAAACACCAGCTCGTAAAAACGCCGATGGCGTTTTTTAAAAAAGCGGTTATCGGGAAAAGAATTCGACGAATCTATCGGCGGGCGAAGATGGTCGTTATCGATCTTGGCGGGTCATTCATCCTCATACATCTGAAGATGACAGGCCAGCTCATCTATGTATTGAAGCGCCCGTTGGTGGCCGGCGGCCATCCGATTATTTCCACTGGGATTACGGTCCCTAATTCATTTACACGCGTTGTCTTCGATTTTAAATCAGGAGGTAAGTTGTATTTCAATGACTTGCGCAAATTCGGATGGATAAAGCTCTTAAGCGCTGAAGAATTTGTCGATCTTGAGGCTGCAACCGGTTTAGAGCCGTTGAGTCGAGGGTTTACGCTTGGATATTTCTCCAAAATGCTTGAACGCCGGTCCCGTTCGCCCATCAAGGCTGCGCTTCTCGACCAAAAGCATCTTGTCGGACTCGGCAATATTTATGTGGATGAAGTGTTATTCAAGGCGAGGGTTCTGCCGACTCGCTCTGTCGCTTCGCTTATGACGGCTGAGAAAGGGGCAATTTTTAAATCAATCACAGCCGTCCTTAAGCAGGCTATCCGCCAACGGGGGACGACCTTCAGCAACTTCCTTGATCCGAACGGGTTGAAGGGGAATTATGTCGCCCATCTCAAGGTATATGGCCGACAAGGAAAGCCGTGTCCGGTTTGCGGGATGCCGATAAAAAAGATCAAAACGGCGGGACGCGGGACCCACTTTTGCCCCCGCTGCCAGAACTAAAGCTCGCTGTTAACCATTTGGCCGATTTTAGGTATAATGAAAGTATCTCTTATACTATGATACGTTTCCGGATTATCGCCTGCCTCGTACTCGGCATGCTCGCCATCAGCGGGCAGGCTTTTGCGCAATCGGAAACGACAGGGTCGGCGAGCTCCGATGAAGGCTCGGGTCCGGTCGGGAGCGGAAATAATCAGGTTGTTTCCCGTGATGCTATCGGCGTGCGCGTCGTCCCTAACCCTGAACATTATTCGCCGATGCAGTGGTACAACAATAATATAAAGATAAAGGGCGCTCCTCAGTCCTTGATTGTCGACGGCTATGAAGCGGTCCGGGACGGGCGGACGGTATATGTGAGCGCTGCTAAAGTAGCCAGCGTGAGCCGGTGTGATACCAACCCGGCGATTGTCTGCACGTCTAATAACCAATGTCCGGCGGGCGAGCCTTCCCAGACGCGGTTGCCTGAATGGATGGTGTCTACCGCTTGGGCTGCAAGCTGCGTGCCGTCAACGACTCCGGAAATCTATACGAATATCTATATCATTTCATATAACCAGGATCCTGAAGCGGCAACGACTGATATTTTCGGCCAGCTCCTGCAGTTTTGGAAATTCAACGTCGAGATAAAAAATTGCAGCAACGACCCGGCTTACCGATGCTCGGATAACAGCGAATGCCATGCGAATTGTCGGGGTGAAGCGGAGTGCGTCTGCCAACCCACCGCGACGTGTTCGCAAACGGCCGATCGAGCCTGTATGCTTGACGGCGATTGTCCTCAGGGCGAGTATTGCCGTAATAAGAAATCGACGATTATCCGCGATGTGAAGCGCTTGGCTGATTTGCGCGATATGAAGGATCGGCTTGAAGCATATAACCGTTTGCGCGGCCGTTTCCCGACCCTTGAGAGCGGAACATATCTGACGAATCGCACGGTTTCTACTTGGCCGAGTTGGTCGCAGACTTTTTCGGCCGCGCTTGGCGCTCCGGTTCCGACTGATCCCGTGAATAAGCTCGGCCGCTGCCATGCCGACCCGACCGAGAATGAGAAATACGAAGCTGTAACTTGCTGGAATGACGCTGACAAGGTTTTTTCGGGCACCGCTAATCCGCTAGCGCTTCCGACGGGAAGCCGCGCCTATTTTTATCAATATACTCCCAGCAATAACAGCTTTAAGTTCTGCGGTCTCGTTGAATCCGGGTATGTCCAGGGGAAAGCATCGGGATCAGCCATATGCCAGACCGGACTCGTCTGTCAGCGAAATTGCACGAATAAGCAATGCGGCAGCGACGGTTGCGGCGGCAGCTGCGGAACGTGCAATACCGGGTTGACCTGCAATGCGGGAGGCCGATGCGTTTCCAATATCAATCAGAACGAAGAATAAAACCGCCCCTTTCGGAGCGGTTTTATCGACATCCGCGATGAGCGGATTTTTTATATGAGGGAAGCGGCGATAGCGACTATCAGGCCGATGATCGTTCCGGCGGCGATCTGCCGCGGGGTATGGCCGACTTTCTCGATCATCGACGGGTATCGGTCATCGAGATAATCGTCTTCTTTCAAGTCTTCGACCAGTTCATTGATCGCTTTGCCTTGTTTGCCGATATAGCGGCGGATTCCGAGAGCATCGCGCAGGGCGAGGAAAGAGAAAAGGGCGGAAACAGCCAGGAGGGGCGAATCTAACCCGAGTTTGATTGCGATCAAGGCGGTCAGGGAAACGGTGATGGCCGCATGGCTGGACGGCATGCCCGAATACGCGATAAGATTCTTCCAGCTCCAGACAAGCCGATTCGAAGGGATGAATATTTTTGATAGCTGGGCGATAAGCCCGGCGATTGCCGGAGCGATAAGATAGATGTAGGGCATATGGTATACTGATAGTATAAAGATAAAAGAGCCTGAAGACAAATCGTAAAAAGGTTACAAAAGCAAAAGTCGAAAAATAGTTAATTTTTTGAATCTTATATTTTGTTTTGTAATTTGCCCCTTGTTTTTTGATGTTAATCTATGCATATCGTTATTCGAGCCGGCGGTGCGGGCACTCGTTTGTGGCCGTTGTCCCGCCAGGCTTGTCCCAAACAATTCCTACCGGTCATCAGCAATCGTACGATGATCGCCGCTACATTCGACCGGGTGGCGGCTATCGCCGGCCCTGATACGGTTTTTATTTCAGTCAACCGTGCCCTAGTGGATAGGTTAAGGTCTGCTGTTCCCAACGCCTCAGCGGAGAATTTCATTATCGAACCCGAAGCTCGCAATACCGGTCCGGCAATGTGCCTTGAGACGTGCATCCTCTTGCAGCGTTTATCTCCGGAAGCAATCGTCGCTTCCTTGCCGTCCGATGATTATATTTCGGACGAAGCCGCTTTCCATGATGTATTAGAGGCCTCCGAACATTTCATTAAGAGCCATCCCGAATATATCGTTACGCCGGCTGTCAAGCCGGAATATCCGGAAGTCGGCTATAGCTATTTGCGAGCCGGCGAGGTTTTGGAAAACTACGGTGAGGAAGTCCTGTACCGCGTCACTGATATTGCCGAGAAACCGAATGCCGAGCGTTGTGAAGAGTTGATAGAGAGCGGGATCTATTATTGGCATACGGGAATGTACATCTGGAAGCTCGGCCGGATCGCTGAGCTGTATAAGCAGTATCAGCCGGCGATGTTCGATGTCTGTACCCGTATCGCCAGCCTGATGGGCAGCACTGGAGCGGAGGCCGAAGTCGCCGAGCTTTATGCTTCGCTCGAAAAGATGTCCATCGAGTCGGCAATTACCGACCGTATCGATAGTTTGGCGATGAGCGTGTCGAATCGGTTCGGTTGGAGCGATGTCGGAAAATGGCCGGCCGTCAAGCGGATAACCGGAGAGGCGCATGAATTGACGATCCGTGAAGAAGCCGAGGGAAATCTCGTCATTTCCACAGATAAGGAAAAATTGATAGTATTGAATCATGTCGATAACCTCGCAGTCATCGATACCGGCGATGTCCTCCTGGTGTCCCGGCTTGATGAGACTGAGGCTATCAAGGCCGTGATCGAAAAGCTTAAACGAGACGGTAAAGAGAACTACCTATGAAGAAAATAATCTACACGATCATTCTCCTTGCCGGTACGGCTATTCTCGGTTCGGTCGTATGGTACAATACCGCCCTGACCTTCGCTTCACGCAACGCCGCTCCGGTCGAGTTTACGATCGAGCAGGGTACGAGCACGTCGGCAATCGCGGCTGGCCTAAAGAGCCAGCGCCTCATCAGGTCGGAACTGGCGTTCCGTCTGTATCTCTATAAGCACAAGGACCTGGCGATACAGGCGGGGAAGTACCTTATCGTTCCGGGAACGACGACCCGCATCCTTATTGCCCAGCTCACGGGAGGCAAAACCGTTTCTACTGAGGTGAATGTCCTCATCAAGGAAGGATTGAGTCTGCGCGAGGCCAATGAAGCGATAAAGAAGCAGGGCTTCCTCACTGATGACAGCTTCCTGGCATTAGGCAAGACGAGGATTGCCGACTTGCCGGCCAGCCTTACGAAATTCTCGTTCCTGTCCGACCTTCCGGCAGAAGCGACTCTCGAGGGATACCTGTTCCCCGATACGTACCGCATGTTCAAGGATTTTACGGCAGAAGACCTGGCCGCGAAGATGCTTGAGAATTTCGACCGCAAGCTGACGGCGGAAATGCGGACGGCTATTTCTCGCTCCGGCCATTCGCTCCATGCGACCGTCATCATGGCGTCGATCCTGGAAAAGGAAGTGCGGACGGCGGAAGACATGAAGATCGTATCAGGCTTGTTCTGGGACCGCCTTACGGTCGGCCAGGCTCTCCAGTCCTGCGCGACCCTCGCCTACATCCTCGGCGTCAATAAGGCCCAATACACGTACGAAGATACCCAGATCGATTCGCCGTATAATACGTACCGGCATCCGGGCTTGCCGCCGGGACCGGTCAGCAACCCGGGAATGCGTTCGCTTGCCGCGGCCATTTCCCCGACAAAAACAGATTATAACTATTTCCTGAGCCGGCCTGATACGGGTGAAACCGTCTTCTCAAAGACGCTCGAGGAGCATAACGCTGCCAAAGCCAAGTACCTCGATTAAACCCTCTTGACAGGGGAGGCGGGGGATGGTACATTCCTCTATGTCCTAGACAGCAGGCAAACAATAAGCCCTGCCGAGACTATACAACCGGCTTTTGCCATTGTTTTTCTACCGTCTGGGACCCTAAAGGTCGCAGTTTTTTTTCATCAGGCCGGAGTCTGCCAACTGGCAGGTACGGCGGATGTTTACATATTGAGCACTATGCCCAAGACAAAACAACAGAAACAGGAAATCATGCGTGACTTGACGAACCGCTTCGCCAAGGCGAAATCGGTCGTCTTTACCACGTTCAATGGATTGGGCGTCAAGGACAACGAAGCGCTCCGCAGTGCCTTGGTTGAACAGAACAGCGAATACTATGCCGCGAAGAAGACGTTGCTGAAGCTCGCGCTTTCCGACCAGAAAGTCGAAGGAGCCGATGCCGCCATCCTCGATGGCCAGGTTGCCGCTACCTTCGGGTACGGCGACGAAGTGGCTCCGGCCAAAGTCATCGCCAAGTTCATCAAGGACAACGAAGGCAAAGTCCAGTTCCTCGGCGGTATCCTCGAGAACCGCTATATCGACGCCGCCGGCGTCACGGAATTGTCGACCCTGCCGTCGAAAGAAGAGCTTTACGCGAAGATCGTAGGTTCGATCAACGCGCCGGTCTCCGGCTTCGTCAACGTCCTGGCTGCCAATCTCCGTTCCCTGGTCCGGGTACTCTCGGCCATCCAGGAAACCAAATGACACGAAGTGTCATCCCAGCGTAGGCTGGGATCGGGTTAAAAGCCCTTAAATGTTTAGAAACTCTTAATGTAATCGTATGGCTGAAGAAACCATGAACCAGGAAGCTTCGGAAGTGACCGTTCCGGAAAAATTCCAGTCGCTCGTCTCGAGCATTGAAAAGATGTCGGTCCTCGATCTGGCCGAATTGGTCAAGATCCTTGAAAAGAAGTTCGGTGTCAGCGCTGCCGCTCCTGCCATGATGATGGCCGGCCCGGCCGCCGCCGCTCCTGCTGCTGAAGAAAAGGACAGCTTCGATGTCGAATTGACCGAGGCTGGCGGCAACAAGATCGCCGTCATCAAGGCGCTCCGCGAAGTCGTTCCAGAACTCGGCTTGAAGGAAGCCAAGGATGTCGCCGACGGCGCTCCGAAGGTAGTCAAGGAAGGCGTCAAGAAGGAAGATGCTGAAAAGATGAAAGCGAAGCTTGAAGAAGCGGGCGGCAAGGTTACTTTGAAGTAACATTCCTCATAAAAAAACTCCGGCCCTCGGCCGGAGTTTTTTTAGTACCAGATTATTTCGTTACGTCGGTATCGTAAATCGTCTTTCCGTTCAGGAGGAACATCCTCCCCGCGGTTTCATCGACTGCGATATCGCGCAGGTCAGTGAAGCTGTCCGACATGTATTGGGCGACATACTTTCCGGTAGGATCGAAGACGACGACTCGCTTGTTCTTCGGGTCGAGGACATAGAGCCTCGCGCCTTCGGGAGCGGCGAATAGCTTTGTCGGCGATTCGAGGGCGGGAGAAATCGGATCAAACGCAATATTCTCGGTGCGGCCTCCGGCAAACTCAAGGATCCGATTGTTGGCGAGGAGGTAAATGCGGCCGTCGATTGCCATAGCTGAGGCTCCGCTCAGATCAGCCTGGTCGCGAAGCCAGACGATCCGCCCGGTAAAGGAGTTGGCCGCGCGGTCGCGGTTGAATCGGTATATCTGACCGGCGCCCGCGTCCGCAGTGTAGAAGCGGCTATTATAGACGTAGCCGGCGCTTATGGCCGTTGGACGATTATCGATCGTGGGCGCCGAGAAGCTATCCGATGCCGGGTCGTGACTGATCAGCGATTCTCCGTCCCAGAAATAGACGAGGCCGCTGTCGCTGCCGGCGGAGAGGATCGGTTTGCCGGAGAAACTGGCGAAGGCCGATTCGCGGACCGTCTTGGACGAATCGACTCGATAGACGGTCTTGCTTGAACCGGAGGCTGCAAAGACGGCTCCGGCGCTAGCGAACAGGGAATCGGCTTCAGCCGGCAATTCTGCATAGGGAGCCGGATTAGTCAGCCGGGTGATATGATAGATGCGGTCGAGGCGTTCATGATAACGATTTTCCAATTCGGCATAGCTTGCTTTATCCGCCTCGGTTTTTCTCGGCAGTTCGGCGAGGAGAGCATTCATTTCATCGAGGATCTGACGGGAGCCTTCAGTATTGTTATAGAGAAGGCTGGCTTCGAGCTGGTTTTCTTTCTGGGAGAAAAGGGCTTTAGTTTCGGCAACTTTCGCTTCGGCCGCTTGCCGCTGCCGGACAACGCCCGAGTAGGCGACGTTGCCGATAAGAATGAGGATGGTCGCCGCGGCGATCGATAACAATATTTTATGCTTAAGCGGCAAGGAAACGAAGCGGCGTCCGAGACTGATGATCGAACCGATGATGTTCTGAGAGCGGTTGCGGAACGAAGCGATGGCAGCCGTGCGGGCTTCGCCGTCGGTGACGAATGTGAAAGCCGCTTTGAGGCCATCGAGAATAAGAGAGAAGGCGATTCGTGCGATGTCGATCGTTTTGCGTCCGAGTTGGAGCTTTTCGCGCTTGGCATTGAGCCGGCTGCCCGCGACTTTCAAGTGGCTTGCCGTTTCATGGGCATAACTTTTCAGGCCGCTCGAAGCCGGCTTTAGCTTTTCGATCCATTTCTTGATATTGATGAGGCCGGAAGCGCTCAAGAGCTGTTCGGTCTTTTCCTGCGTGAGGTTGAGCTGGCTGACCGAGGTGCGACCGCCGCCGGCGTAAACTTGGGCGGGGGTCATGTCCGCCACGGCGGCATAGGGGTCATAGCTTCGTTCTTCGCCGGACGTATTCTTGATGATGAGTCCGAAGAAGGGAACGAAGGCGTTCGTCTGCTCAAGGAGGTTCTTGATGTGTTCGGCCGCGCCCGCCGGGGGAAGGGTCGTGATGATTTCCGTAAGCTGCTTCTTGGACAAGTATTCGAGCAACGCTTCGTTTGAAAAGAAGAAGAAGCCGTTGGCCGGAATGGCTCCGTTGATGACATTCGAGAACAGTTTGTTGGGGCTAGTGATTTCTTGGGTCGGATCGTCTGTCTTTTCAGTGATATCGATCAGGCTGTACTCATCGAGCAGTTGTCCGGTCTTGCTTTTCGGACGATAGAACAGCAGGGCCTTGTTCGAACCGGTCTGGGCGAAGAGGAGCCGGTTCTTATGCATGACGCCGATTATCATTTTCAGGCCGCCGGAGACCGGACGCAGCTTCTGCTGTTCAATATATTCGGCAACGCCCCGATTGAGTTTGGTCAACGCCGCTTCGAAGATATAATCTATCTTCAGGTTCGAAATCTTGTCGCGGAGGAAGAATTGTTCGTTCTGATAATACTGCTGGTAGATGTCGCGGACGATAAAATCAGCCAACGTGAAGTCGTCGGCGCGGCTGGCGTCGATTTCCATCAATACGAAAAGCCGGCCCACCAGGAGCTCTTCCTCGGCTGACGGCTGGCTGACAAATACTTTGCTCGTGACCGGGGATTTCTGCTGCGGATTGACGGTCAGCTGGGCTAGTTTATAGCTCATAGCAAGGGGTTCTCATTTGACGGTTAGATGATAATACTATACGATAAAAGGCGATAAAAATCAACGCAGCTCTAGTATTTACCGGCTTTTCCTATGTTAGCTAAACTATTCGGTTCCATGGCCCGGGTGAAGATCCTTAAACTGTTCTTGCTCAACCCGGACACTTCCTATTATATCCGCCAGGTTTCCCGGAACCTGACGCTTCAGCTTAATGCCGTCCGCCGCGAACTGGAGAACCTGGAAACGATTGGCCTATTGACGAGCCAGCATGGCGAAGGCGAGGAAGGGGAGGAGAAGACCGGCAAAACCGACCGTAAGTATTACCAAGTGAACAAAGATTTTGTTCTGTATTCTGAAATAAAGGATCTCATCATCAAGGCTCAGATCCTGTCAGAAAAGGATTTTACCGACCGTTTGCGCAAATACGGTTCCATCAAGCTCCTTATCCTTTCCGGTCTCTTCATCAACGATAAGCAAGCTCCGGTTGACATGTTCATCGTCGGTAACTTCAATAAGGATAAGGTGGCAAAGCTCGTAAAGGAGCTCGAAGATGAGCTCGTCAATGAAGTTAATTACGCTCTTTTGACCGAGGAAGAGTTCTTGTACCGCCGTCAGGTCACGGACGTCTTCTTGTACAGCGTTTTGGAGGGAAAGAAGATCGTCGTGGTCGATGAGGACGGTTACCTCAATATTTCCTAGAGAACAGGGGACGCCTACATATCAGCTCTCTTAAGAAAAGCGCCTCTGAGCGTTTTTTGACGTATAAGGGCTAAAAGACTCAGAAATAGGGGTAAAATTGGCTGACTATTGACATAAATTGGCAATTATGCTATAGTTAAAAATCAGCAAAAAATAGTGCTTATGGAACTACAGCATTTCGTACAACTTGTCCGGAACCGGAAAAAGACGATCGTCGCTATCATGGCCATTTTTTTGGTTATCGGGGCGGTTGTGATCTTTTCTCAGCGTTTCAAATACAGCTCGAGCTCACAGGTGCTTGTCGTCCAGGAATATAACCGGACGGTTGATGCCTATACTGCTTCGAAGTCGAGCGAATATTTGTCATCGGTTCTCGCGAACGTCATCACCTCGAACTCCTTCTTTACGAAAGTGAAGGAAGCGGGTTTCGGCATCGATACCGATTACTTCGGTACCGAAGCTAAGGACGAGATGAAGACGTGGCAGGAAACTGTCAGCGCGAAGAGCTTGAACGATTCCGGTATCATCGCTATTTCCGTCTATCACCCGGATCGCGCCCAGGCCGAGAAGATCGTCCGTTCGATCAACTATGTCCTCATGACCCAGCATACCGCGTATCACGGTTCAGGCGATTCGGTTAAGATCCGCCTTATCGACCAGCCGATCACTTCGAAGTTCCCGGTCAAGCCGAATATCCCGCTGACGGTCGTCCTCGCGATCGGCCTCGGATTCGTGACGAGCCTAGTCTACATCTACCTTCTCTCCGATCCGCAGCCGTCGTTCGCGCCGCATCATCAAATGACCGCTCACGGCGTGCATCCGAATCAGCCTCTGCCGCGTCCGTCCGCTCATCGCGCCCCGCCTCATCGCCAGCCGACTCAGGCGGAGATCCGCGGCCAGCGTCCGGAAGAAGCCGTCGCCTATTTTGACGGCGGAGCCTACCAGCCCCCGGTCGTCACTCCGTACGGGACGTACGCCCAGGTAGCGGTCAGCGAAGAAGAGGAAGAGGGCGGCTATCTCGACGATACCGACCTGACGGCCGAGGAGCTTATCCGGCACGGCAATATGCGCAACGTCCTCGATTAATTGAATCTGTTTGGCTGCCATCTATTTCTTGACAACTCATGAAATATATGGCAGGATTACGGATTAAATATTCGGAAAGTTTTTTACAAAATAATATCAAAAAAACATAGCATCACTCCGAATGGAGGATGACGAGGAGAAAAAATGAAACAGTTAATCGCAGTATTTGTAGTAATGTTTTTCGCTTCATATTCTTTTGCTCAGATCAGGGTAGTAAGCCCTGACGAGATCAAGAAAAAAGAACAGAAGGAAGAAGAGCAGAAACAACCGGAAGCCCCGCAGCAGGAGCAGCAGAAAGCCCCGCCGCAGCAACAGCAGAAGCCGGAAACCAAGCCGGTAGTAACGAAGACAAAGTACAACCCGCCCCTGAACTGGCTGAGCGCGTACTTCACGTATTCGGGCTATTCCAGGCCGCTATTGGATGGAAGTGGAATAACGCTGGAAGCAACGGTCCTAAAAGATTGGGATTATGCGTACAGCGGCAACGCTTTCGGGGGAGGAATCATTTATTCTTCTGGAAAATATTCTGGCAGCGATACTGTTAAGAATAAGTTTTCAGGGAATTCAACCGCAATCGGAGGATTCCTCCAATGGGTTACTTATAACGATGATCCAACCTTTTCAGCTTTTTCACTAAAGCTGGGAGGAAAACAGGTGACTGACCGAACAGAATCAACAACTTCGGCTGGAACATGGAAACAGAATCAGGTTACAGCAATGCTTTTCGGTTCGGCGTATACCGATATCTGGACATCGGAAGATAATATCTTGTCTACCGTGTCAGGTTGGGTAAGCTATGAAAGGCCGGTGGGCGATCCGAGTATCGTAGCCTCGTTTACTGATTCCGTAGGCAATGCTCGTAACGTTACGAGCGAAGCTTTCGACAAGGAAACCATTTCTGCGGGCATCAATGTAACTGCTTTCACCCTTCCGATAGGAAAGGGCGGTTTGAAGCTTAATGGCTTAGGCCAGGGAATCATCCAAAAGGTAAGCGATGTTAAAAGAGTCATTCTCGGCGGAAGCGCCGGTGTCAGCCTCTTTTTTCAGAAGCTGCCTATATTAACCATTATGGCAGGCCTTATCTCTAGGCCTGACAATGAAGCGTGGAAGAGAATGTACGCTACATTCTCGGCTACCTTCGATGTGGGACACATGATCGAAGGGATTAGGAATTTAGCAAAAAAGAACAAAAAAAATAAAAAATAAACTTAAACTCACAAGGAGATAAAAATGTTTAAAAAACAAAACCTGGGCTGGTTAGTAGCTGGCTTACTCGGATTAATCCTATTGGTTGTATTTGTTGTTGTTCCTGGCGTATCTTTTCTTTCTTCAAAGCTTTCACGCAGCGATAAAGATGTTGTCGTCCAGCAGAAAGAGGAGCAGATGAATCAGATGCAGCAGAAACATGACAAAGAAATACAGGAATTAAAAGCATTGATCAATAAACCTGAAACGGAAAAGAAAGAAACTACTGAAGTCAATTCGATTGATCAGAAGAAGGAAAGCGGAACATCTGCAGGTATACAGCAGGTACTTACCCTCTGGGGCAAGAAGCCGGCTGGTATCGACAAAGAAGCACCGATCGGAATCTATGATAATGGGAAAGAGGGGTATGCAACCTGGATTAATGTTTGGGATGTAGAGCCCGCTGGAACTGATTTGCATGGTGACCAGTGCTTTATGTGGGTGGAAGGAGCTGAAGGTAAAGAATTATGGGTTAACTATAAAAGAAGCTTCTTTACTACCCGCTGCGGCAATCTTGAATTTTCTGATGTAAATAAGAAAGGAACGTACATAGTGCTGTTCCAGTCTTCTGCCCACTCGTCAATGGTCGGAGGAGTAGAAATCAGAAAGAGTAAAGAAAACGTTGAATACTATTCACATAAGATGGAAGCGATAGGATACAACGGCAGCAAACAGTGCGGAATCCTTTGGGCAGACTTCATTGTGAAGAAGAATGGCAAAGGGACTGAATGGTGGTGCGCTCACTGGTTTACCGGTGATTACGGCCCGCTTCTCTGGGCAGATGCAAATTTCCTACACTGGGATACCGGCAAAGGGGCTCCTAATTGGGACCGATCCCAAACCGGAAAATAAGCATTTAGCAATACAATATTCACAATTCACAGGACGCCTATAAAAAAAGCGTCCTGTTTTCTTACTCTTGACAAATTCTGAGATTGTGGTATGATACATAATCCTCAGAAAAAGGACTTAATTCAAATAACACATATAAAACCAAGGCTAAAAAAGCCACACAGAAAGGTAGACTAAAATGTTAAGAAACATTTTAAAGGCAGTAGCACTTTTTATTTTAATCTCAGCAAGCGCAGTATCGCAAACATTGATTTCTGAATTGCCGACAGGTCCTAGCATTAACGACTTGGGCCAGGTGATTTTCCCAGTATCGAATCTTGATCCTGTTCAGAAAGCAATGGGTCTTACCGATTATCCTGATGCTATCGAAGTATCAGGTAACTGGCTCCCCGGAAATAGGGGGTGGAAGACAACCACCCTAACTTCAATAGAGTATATTGATCCGGCGGGTAACAAGACATATCTATATTACGGCGAAACCGGCGTAAAGCAGGCATCATCTCAGAATCCCGAACTTAGTTTTCTGTTAACTGGAGCGAGCTACGGGGTGTATTATCCCGAAATAGCGCGTTACTATCAGATACCGCTCAGTGATTATGTAGTGGTAACAAAAGACGGCTCTAACTGGAAACCTGGGATTGGCAGCTGGCGCATAAAATGAAATGAAGGCGGTTATAGTTTTAAAGGGGTATCAGCAATGATGCCCCTCTTTTTATTACATCGAGAGCGTGTTTATGCTAAAATTTACTTATGAAGAGATTGATAAAGAATCTATTACGCTGGACGGCAAAAAATAATTGTACGTGGTTTTTCCTTAAGCGTGTCGTTGCGCTCGGCGATTTTTTGCAACGGTCACGAAAGGGAATCAGGGAAATCGATATCCCTGCCGGTTTGAAGAAAAGGCTTTTCGGAAAAATGACTGTCTTGCACGGGCCTTTCTCAGGTATGAAATACCCCCGCCTTGATTCCGTCGGAAGTACGCTTTATCCCAAGCTCCTTGGAAGTTATGAAAGGGAATTGCAGCCTGCACTGCATGAAATGAGGAGAAGAGAGTATAGTGAAATATTCGATATAGGATGTGCCGAAGGATATTATGCCGTCGGCCTTGCGCGGATATTTAAGAAAGCTGAAGTCTATGCTTATGATACGGATGAGAAAGCGAGGCGTTTGTGCGCCGAGATGGCTTGTCTTAATGCTGTCGATTCCCGGATTCATATTACATCCGAGTGCACAGCAAAGGATATCGGTCAGCTTCCTGTCAGGCAACGGGGACTTCTCATCAGCGATTGCGAGGGTTATGAGAAGTTTCTGTTTACGCGGTCGAATGTCCGGCACTTGAAAAAGTGCGATTGCATCATAGAAGTCCATGATGCGATCGACATTACTATTTCAGAGCATCTGCGTTCTATCTTTAGCAAGACTCATTCGATCGTATCGATTAAGAGTATCGATGACATTGAAAAGGCTCGCACTTATCAGTACAAAGAATTAGCGGCCTCGCAGCTATGGGAAAAGAAACTCCTTCTTGCCGAGAGAAGAGAGGGGATTATGGAATGGTTCATCTGCACGCCTCGTGCCTGATGCGTTAACAGCCCCCCCCAACAGGGCTGTTATTTGTATGGAGGAAAGTTGACTTTTTATATTTTTTGTGCCATAATAAAAACAATTTATTATGCAAACTCCAGCTGAACGACGTCTGATTGAAGCTCTTATCGAAACGGTTGGAGCGAAGAGCCAGGCGGGAGCAGAAAACATTGCGATATTGAACATCGGGGCGGGCGCGAGCCCGTTGATTGAGCGCGAGCTTGAATCGGGTTTGCCGGCAACGTCCTTCTCTGTGGATCGCTTGGATATCAAGAACCATGCTATCGATGCCCCGCATGTACGAGGGCATATTATCGGTTCGGTTGAACAGATGGACATGATTGCCGACGGAAGCTATGATATCGCTTTTGCCAATTACGTTTTTGAACATGTGGGCCAATTAGATAAGGCCCTTGCGGAAGTGTGCCGCGTCCTCAAGCCCGCTGGAGTCTTTATCCTCTCCGTCCCTAACCCGAAGGCTCCTGAATTTATTATTTCAAAACACACGCCTCACGGTTTTCATAAAACCGTACGTGGAGCTGAGGAAACTGCTTTCGAGACCGCTTACGCGTATCGGTCGCTCTCTGACCTTGTTTCTCGTTCCGCTCGAGCCGGACTGCGTCTGAGTCGTCTTGATCGATTTTCTGCCCTGCGGGCGTATGCCGAGCGTTTTCCTCTCATTGTTCCTCTGGTCCGCATGTATGATGCTATTGTTAATAGCTTATCCCTTACGCCGCTTATGGGCCAAGCTTGTTTAGTTTTAATAAAGGACTGATATGAATCCTTCCGCACCCGCACATAAAGCACTGCTCGGCATCGTTCTGCTTTTCGCCGTCTTTGCCGGAGCGTTCATTTCTTTCTTTTTTGCCCAGGGAGATACGGTCGGCATCACTATCGGGATAGTCTTCAGTCTCGTCGGTGTTTTGTTGGCTGCCTTGAAGCCGGAAGTAGGTGTCTATGCCATGGCGCTCGTCCTTCCGGTTATCGGTTTGAAATTCCAAATCTTCGGACTGTATTTCGACTTCATTTATTTTGCTTCTCTACTGGCCGCTACTGCCTTTTACGCTCGTCAGATCTTTGATTACCTCTCGGGCCGGCATTCCGTACCGTTCAAATTGCCGCTTCTTATTCCTTTTGTGGCATTTTTCGCATCCGTCGTAATTTCCGATATCTTTAATCCGTATACGGCTTCCACGCTGTGGTATGCGTTGCGTATTATCGTATTTTTCTATTTAGTTCATGTAGCTTTCGTGTATAGTGTGATCAGAAATCAGAAAGTATTGCGGACATCGATAGCCTTATTGGCATTTTCGGGCGTGGTGGTCGCTTTGAGCGGAACCGCCTCGCTCTTCCAGCAGTATCTTTCGAATACATTCTTCCGCGTCCGACCGGCGAGTTTCTTCGGTCTGTATCCGTTCGGAGATAACCATAACCTTATCGGGGAATTCTTAGTCATGACTAATTTCTTCTTACTGGCGCTTCGTTTTTGGGCAAAGAGCGTGCAGACGAAGAGAGTTATCAATCTCTTATTCGTATTCTTGGTTATTGTGAATCTTTCAACTTTCTCCCGTGCCACCTGGATAGTTACGGGCATCCAGCTCATACTATATTTTTGGTATAAGCGGACAGATCGGATGACAATAGCGGCGATCGCTATCGTCGCGCTCATCGCGATGCTGCCGGTTGTTTCCCGAATGGAGGCTCTGCAAGAACAGAATTTCCGTTCTACCGAGGGACGTTTGCTAATGACTCAGATCTCATGGGAGGCATTTAAAGAAAAACCCTTGATCGGATACGGAACAGGGAGCTTCGTCGGCATAATCGGGGATAGCATCCGTTATCGGGCTCAATATGGAGATCCGCTTGATTCACACGGAGTATGGCAAAAAGTGATGACGGAAAACGGCCTGCTCGGACTACTGAGCTTCGCTGTTATTTCTTATCTTATTTTCTCCCGTTTATTTCGTGCTCTGCACGCCTACCCCAAGGAGAGGGAACTGCTGTTGCCGTTAGTGATCGGAGCTTTGGGAGTATATCTCTGCCAGTTCTTCAATACATCCTACTATATCGGAAAGTTGTGGCTACCGTTGGCTGTTGCCCTGGCTGCAGTAGAAATCGTGAAGCGAATGTATGAACCGGAAAAGGATTAATATCATTTTTGTCACACCCTGGCTGTTCGTCGGCGGCGCCGAACGTACGTTTATCGACGTGATGACTCGGCTGGATCCGAACCGCTATGCTGTACGCTTGGTCGTCCTTGATGACGCCGGGAAAGACGCGTCGATATGGAAAGATGAACTTGAGGCCGCAGGGATCAAGATTATTTCTGTCGCCCGCCCCAAGCCGGCCGGTCTCGGCAAGCTCGGCGGGATCATCAAGGCGCTGCGGACAATGATCGCCCTGTATCGCGTTTTTCGCTCCGAGCACCCCGATATCGTCCACCTCCAACTCTTCGCGGATATCTATGGACGTCTCGCCGCGAGACTGGCTCGCGTTCCCTATATCGTCTCTTCCGAGAATAACGTCAATATCGATGAACCTGGCTGGCAGCGTATGATCAAGCGGCTGACTAACCGCTTTGTCGACCATTTCATCGCTATTTCCGATGCTGTCGCATCAGATGCGCGTACTCGCTACGGTTTGCCTGAAACGAAGCTGACGACGATTACGACGGGCATCGACGTCGACCGGTATTCGGCCGACCCTGAACGTCTTGAAGGACGGAGCGGAATTTTTCGTTTCGGAGCCATGGGACGTCTTGCCGAGCAGAAAGGTTTTTCGACGCTGATCGATGCGTTGGCTAATATCAAGGACCTGGATTTCGAATGCCTGATTGCGGGCGATGGGCCGTTGCGCAAGAGTTTGGAGGAACAGATCAAGAAACATGGTCTCAGCAAGAACGTACGATTGATCGGCATCCAATCCGACGTGCCGTCATTCTTCAGGGA
>CAYTLN010000011.1:0-27219 GCA_964438845.1 uncultured Gammaproteobacteria bacterium | reverse complement strand
AGTCGACGAAAAGCACAAGAAGCTCGAAGAAGTGACTGTCCAGAAATTCGGAGCCATTGTCCGCTAAGTTGAACTATAGAAACTATTAGCTCATTCTCCCGATACTTGACAAAATATTACTTTTGTGATATTTTAGAGAAAAATAAAAACTAACAACCGGAAAGGAGCTTAACAATTGAATACACCCCCTAAAGAAATTATCGAAGCCGCAAAAAATGTAAAAGTAACTGAAACCGCTAATCAGGAAAATCTGATTGCATGGCTTAAAGTCATATCCAACATGAGCTACGAGTCAGCATTCACGAATTCATCATTGATAGAATCTCTGAAAGAAGACTGCAAACTCTACGTTGATCACAGTTCCGAAGAAAAAAGTTTTCTAACTTTGTATGTTTCACTAACCCCTGAGCGATCATGGGAAGATGCTTGCCAGGTGGTTATAAGATTCGAAGATGACTTCACAGCATCGATCGATGACACCCCCTTTACTGCACCTCAACATGATGTTCCCGAGTATCTTGAAGAAACCGCGGAAGACATTCTCGGCTTTAACGGAACATGGGAAGAAGTAATTAGAAAGTGGATTACGCTAGTTACGGCAATCGCAAACCATGGACAGGAAGCCGGTTTACCATCCGTACCCGAAGACCTGACATAAAACAATCTTAGTTTCCTTGGCGAGTCATGAAAATGGCTCGTTTTTTTATTGCAGAATAACAAAAACTCCGCCAGTCGCGGAGTTTTTACAGTTTTTCAATTTCCTTCAGTACTTGCTTGAAGCCCGGGAGTGTCTTCTTCTTTTTTGCCTCAGCCAGCGTCATCCATTCATGCGACTGAGCTTCCCAATCGAGCCTAATATCGCTCGTAACGATATCTGCCAATATCGGATGGATAATCCATGTCTTCTTGTACTTCGGTGCTTCCATTTCAAAAATCTGTCCGATTCTGACCCGTTTAATCTTTGAAGCCGGAATGCCGAGCTCCTCACGCAATTCCGTCCTGACTTTTTCAAGGATGCCCTGATGGTCGTCAAGGAAGCCTGAAACGCCATTCCAGTAGCCCGGATACAGCCGTAGATCGCTACTGCGCCGCACGAGCAATATCTTATCGTTATAGCGAACGACGCAATTGATTACTGGAGCGTAACGGATATTCGTATAATCCGTTTGGCCAGGCTTTGTTTTAAATTTTGGTTGGGCCATATTATCGAACGAACGCAAGGTATTCTCTTACCCCCTTAAGCCATCCGCCTCTGAAATACTTTTCCGGCTTGAATGTCTTGATACTCACCCACTCGCCATCGACATGGTTATCGCCTAAAGAAATCACACCGCTCGTATAGCGTGCTTGATAGCCAATGGCAAAAATCCGTTTATTTTCCCTCTTTCCATCAGGCAAAATCTCATTACGTTCGTGACGCATAAAAACCACGGGCTTCCCAAGCGTATATTTTAATCTTCCACCAAGCTCTTCTTTAATTTTACGAGCAACAACTTTTTCAAGAGAGGTATTAAATTCCGTTTTCAATAAGCGTCCGCCCGGTAAATCCCAATCGCCAAAACGATCTTTAGTAATAAAAAATTTCCCTTTATGTTCAAGAAAGACTTTTACTGCGACGAAATATGAATCTTTTTGTGGACGTGCTTTCATATTATTTAATGATCTCTACGGTTCTCTTGATAGCAATGAATCCGTAGCCCCACAGGAACGGCAGCCACAACGGCATAAGGCCGAATAGACTATTCCGTACGAATGTCTCGACGCCGGTACTGATAAAGAGATACTCCGAACCGATCATGAAACAAAAGCCTAGAATAAAGATTATGAAATCGCTTCGTTCATGCTTGATATAGAGAGCAGCGATAATGATTATCGCATAAGCAATCATCAGTAGATAATCGTTAGAAATGACCGGGATCAGACCGATCATGACCAAGACAGGAAGCGTATTTAAAAAGATATGGAAAATCTTTTGCTTCATACCTATTGAAGCTTATACGTATTCCAATCTACATTCTGACAATCATACAGCACATGATTAGATAAGTCGTATTGCGGACAATCCTGGAACTTATTTTCACTCATCTTTAAATTAAAAATATTCTTCTGAAACAAATAGACCTGAGTCTTTGGCGGTTTACCCGGATAACACCATAGCATCCAATTCTCACGACCATGTACATATTCGTTATAAATCTTTATTTTACCCTTGGCTACTAAATATGCAATCAATGACTCTTCCAAAAAAAAGAGCTTCTGATCATTGGATAATTCCCGCCCCAAAGCCTTCGCATCATCTTTCAAACATTTCTGAAGCTCCTTATCTGTTTGGGAAATTTTGATAAGCCTGTCCATGTAGGCTTTAAAATTATCAGTCCACAGATACAACTGATTCCAGGTAGCGAATGTAAATGCTGGGGTAATCTGAAAATGCTTCTTTCCCTCCGCGGATGTAAGCAGCTTATAAATAGCATTTTTATGATCTATAACGAGCTCCTGGAATCGCTGCTTTAAAATACGAGCTTCTTCCGATGAATGGAAATAAAGATAATCTCCATAGACAAACGTAACGCCGACTTTAGGAACAGAGATTTTCTTATTTATTTCTTTTAAGTATTCAAAGCATGCCTTTGCATTTTGACCTGAATTTGAAATTCGACTCATCGAAATAGGAAAAACCAATATTCCCCAATTCGGTGGCAACCGATTGATATCAAAAAATGTATTCATCGCACGATGGCTGTTATTTTTCGGGGACATAGCTATATGACAAATGATTATATTCAACCGTCGGATATTCGCACACACCGTCTTTGTGCCACAAAATAAAGGTTTCAATTCCGGCGTCTAAGGCCATGCGGCTGCACGTCGTACAGCACGGCTTACCGGAAAATTTGATCTCGCCGGTATCTTTCACGCTCGTGAAATATAATGTCGAACCGAGAAGCTTATCGGGATTGCGCTTTGAGGCATCCAAAATCGCCCGCCATTCGGCATGCATGCAGCATGTCTTATCAAAATTCGGCTTTCCGGGACCGAGATCCTGGCTGCAGGTACGGTTCTCTTCCTTGTCGAGCGGCGGCGCGTTATAGCCTTGGCCGATGATTTCGCTGTCTTTGACGATTACCGTGCCGCACTTGCGGTTCTGGCAGAGTGACGTGCGCGCAACCTCAGCGGCTTTTTCCATCCATCCGATCGCTTCTTTCTCTTGTTGGCCTTGCAAATATTCCATATTACATCTCATCAATCGTCCCGATCCCGAGCAACCCGAGACCGCGCTTGATGACTGCGGCCACGGCTTTTGACAGCTCGACGCGGGTTATCGCGATGACGGCCGGCAGCGACTTGTCGTTCAGCATCGGGACGGCATGATAATAATCGTTATAAAGCTGAGCCAGTTCATAGAGATATTTGGCGACTTCCGAGGGCTGGTACGACTCGCCGGCTTTGCGGATAATTTCCGGGAACCGAGCTAGGGTCATAACGAGAGCGCGTTCGCGGCTTTCGGTCAGCGTTGCGAAATCAGGCCGGACAGCCTTCATCGCCGCCGGAACTTTACGCACGACGCTCTGGATACGGGCGAAGGTATATTGGATATAGGCGGCGGTAAAGCCTTCGAAGCGGAGGGCGGTATCGATATCGAAGGTAATCACTTTTTCGCCGCCGACTTTTATCATCTCGAACTTGAGAGCGCCGTACGAAATTGTGCGGACGACCTTTTCGACCTTCTTTGCCGGCCAGTCGGCATGGCGCTTTTTGGTTTCAGCCTCCGCCTTGTCGAATGTCTGCTTTTTCAAATCGTCAAAGGAAATGATATTGCCGGAACGGGATGACATCATGCCTGATGGCAATTTTACGAATTCGTACGGCAGCTGGCCGAGAGCGGCTTTGAGGCCGGCGAGCTCGAGCACCTTGAAGAGCTGGGAAAGATACTGTCTCTGGCGGATATCGACGACCCAGAGCGACGTGTCGAGCTTGTACTTCTTTACTTTCTCGAATGTCAGCGCGAAGTCCGCGACCGGATAGAGCGCCGTGCCGTCGGAACGGATAACGACGAGCACGCCGAGATTATGGTCCTCGAGATTCGCGATGACTGCGCCCTGGCTGTCGACCAATATCCCCTTCGCTTTGAGTTCTTCGACCATCTTCAGGCCTTTCTCAACGAAATCGCTTTCATAGAATGTCGTCGTCAGCTTGACGCCGAGTTCCTTATTAAGGTCGTCCCATTGCTTCAAGCTCCAGGCGCGCGTCTTTTTCCAAAGCTTATAGACGTCGCCTTTACGGCTTTCGATCGCCTTCATGACCTCTCCGACTTCCTGCTTTGATTTCGGATCATCGCCCATCGCCGCGACCGATGCCGCGTAGAGCTGGCCGAGGAAAAAGCCTTTGCGTTCCGACGGCTCTTTCGGCTTAGTTTTCAGATAATGCCAGAGCGTCTTCGCCGTATGGATGCCGAAGTCATTGATATACGCGACCGGAATCGACGTGAAGCCGTTCGCCGCCAAGATGCGGTTGACCGCATCGCCGTAGGCGATGTTGCGGAGGTGGCCGATATGGATTTCCTTGTGCGTGTTGCCGTTGCCGTATTCCTGCATTACCCGCTTCTTGCCGCCCCATTTCTGGTCGCCGTATGATTCCGGCTTCTGGGTGATCTGCGTAATGACGCCGCTGTTTATCGCCGGCAGGAAGCTGATATTGACGTACGGCCCGGCTGCTACCGCCGTACCGGTCTTGCTCGAGAATGAAGCCGCAATAGTGTTCGCGACTGCTGCCGGATTAGAGCCGAGAAGCTGTGCCGCTGCAAAGCACGGCAAGCAGATATCGCCCATATCGGCTTTCGGCGGCATGACAAAATCGGAAGGCGAAACAGCCTTCTTCTTCAGAGCCTTATTGATATCGTCAGCCAATTGCTGCTTGAGGGTCTCGAGATAATACATAGGAGACTTGTCATTTCGACGATCCGCCGCAGGCGGGAGGAGAAATCTGGGCACCGTAATCAGATTTCTCACCCCGCCGTCAAGGAACGGCGGGGATTCGAAATGACAATTTAAGTAATAATGATCTTGCGGAATTCCCGCTTGCCTTTCTGGATGACTGCGCCGTTCGGGATCGAAGTGGCCGCATCCTTTATCGATTCGCCGTTGAGCTTGATGCCTCCCTGTTCAAGCAGGCGCCGCGCTTCGCCTTTCGAAGCGGCGAGCTTGGTTTCGATAAGGACGTCGATGATATTCGCCGACGTGACCTTCGCTTCGACGATCTCGTCCGGCGCTTCTTTTTTCTGGATCGTCTTCACGAAATGGGCTTCGGCGGCATCGGCTTTCTTCTCCCCGTGGTAAATGCTCGTGATTTCATGAGCCAGCTTCATCTTGAAGTCGCGCGGATTCAGGCTCGTGTTTTCGAGCCGCTTCTGCGTCTGCTTCACTTCATCCCACGTCATCTTCGTGCAGAGTTCGAAAGCGACCGGCAGGATGTTATCCGGCCAGGCCATGATCTGTCCGTACATATTCTCCGGCGTCTCGTCGAGATTGACGATGTTGCCGGTCGTCTTGCCCATCTTCTTGCCTTCTCCGTCGACGAGCAGCTTATTGCAGATGACGAATTTCTCCTTGCCTTTCATCGCCTTGAGCAGGTCGCGGCCGGAAAGCATATTGAATGTCTGGTCGTTGCCGCCGACTTCCCCGTCGGTATCGAGAGCCACGGAGTCGTATCCCTGGATCAGCGGATAGAGGAATTCATGGAGATGGATCGGCTTTTCTTCCTTGATGCGCTCCTGGAACATGTCGCGGACGATCATCTGGCCGACCGTGAAGTTCGACGCGATGCGGATGAAATCCTCGACCGACATCTTGTCGTACCATTTGCTGTTATAGGCGACGGTCGCGGCATTGCGTCCGGAAAACGACAGCCAGCTCGACGCCTGCTTCTTCCAGGTCTTGGCATTGGCTTTGACCTCGTCGCGGGTCAGCTGCTTGCGGGTCGCCTTCTTATCGGTCGGATCGCCGATCATGCCGGTGAAATCGCCGACCAGGAAGATTACTTCATGGCCGAGGGCCTGGAGCTGGGCGAGTTTGGCGAGCTGGATCGCGTTGCCGATATGGAGGGAAGCGGCTGACGGATCGAAGCCGGCGTAGAATTTCAATTTCTTGCCGGACGCGAGGGCTTTTTCAAGCGCTTCGCGGCTCGGATAGATGCGCTCGACGCCGCGCTGCAGGACTTCATTGACGGAGGCTGATGTGGGTTTTTCCATATTCATTGATGAGTAGTGTCAAACCGGTCGATTTTTTCTAAAAATTGGTCAAATTCAGTATATAATTTAAGGCTTGAAAAGTCTACTTGACAGCTTCGCGCGCAGTCGTTGTGTATAAGTCTGATTTTTTACTAAATTCAGCCGAATTTTCAGCCCTTGTCGCTCAATACCATATATAGTATACTGGGAAGCGCTGCAACACTATATATTGTTGCCCTAATACTCTCCATGCTATGAGCCTCACTATCACCAAACGCGACGGTTCCCGACAGCCGTTCGACGCCGACCGGATCAACCGGGCCATCGAGCGGGCCTGCTACGGCCTGACGAATCCGACGGCCAAGATCACTCAGATCGCCTCGGAAACCCAGCTGACGCTGTACGACGGCATCTCGACGACCGAGCTCGACCAGGCGATCGTCAACACGGCGGTCCAGAATATCCAAGAAGACATCGAATTCGACCGCGTCGCCGTCCGCCTGCTCCTCAAGATTACCTATAAGAAGATCCTTGGCGATTACGATACGCCGGAAGACCTGCGCGACCTGCACCGCAGCCATTTTGCCGCCTATATCGACCGCGGCATCGCCGAAAAGCAGCTCGATCCCCGGCTCAAAGAATTATATGATCTTGAGAAGCTCGCCGACTGCCTCGACCTCGACCGCGACGAGCTCCTGACCTACACCGGCCTCAATACGATGTCGAAGCGCTACCTGATTCGCGACCGAGACCATAACTTGATCGAAACGCCGCAGTATTTCTGGATGCGCGTCGCGATGGGCCTCGCCCTCACCGAACAGAATCCGACCGAACTGGCGGCCCGTTTCTACGCCAAGATGTCGAACCTCGAATACATTCCGGGCGGTTCGACCAACATCGCGGCCGGAACGACATTCCCCCGCCTGTCCAACTGCTACCTGATGGATATGGAAGATGACATCGACCATATCGGCAAGACCGTTTCCGACGTCATGCGCCTGTCAAAAGCGACCGGCGGCATCGGCCTCGCCGTTACGAAGCTCCGCGCCAACGGTTCGCCGATCGCGACCAACAACACCTTCTCCTCCGGTCCGGTCCCCTTCCTCCATATCATCGACTCGACGATCCGCGCGATCTCCCGCGCCGGCAAGAAGATGGGCGCCCTCTGTTTCTATATGGAAAACTGGCACATCGACTTCGATGAATATCTCGACCTGAAACAGAACGCCGGCGACGAATACCGTCGCACCCGTACCGCCAATACCGCCGTCTATATTTCGGACGAGTTCATGAAGCGCGTTAAGAATAAGGAATGGTGGTACATGTTCGATCCGAAGGATACGCCCGACCTCGTCGAGACCTACGGCGCCGAATTCAGCCGCAAATACGCCGAATACGTCGCGCAAGCCGAAGCCGGCCAGATCAAGCGGTTCAAGAAGATCAAGGCGGATGAACAGTTCCGCAACATCATCGTCTCGCTCCAGACGACCTCCCACCCGTGGCTGACCTGGAAAGATACGATCAATGTCCGCGCCCTCAATAACAACACCGGTGTCATCCACTGTTCGAACCTCTGCACCGAGATCACGTTGCCGGAAGACAAGGAGAACGTCGCCGTCTGCAACCTCTTGTCGATCAACCTCGCCCGCCACGTCAAGGAAGGCCGCATCGACTGGAAGAAGCTTGGCGAAAGCTCGCGCCTCGGCCTGCGCCAGCTCGACAATCTCGTCGACATCAACCGGCCCCCGATTCCGGAAGCCGAACATTTCGACAGCCATAACCGCGCCGTCGGCATGGGCATCATGGGCTTTTCCGACACGCTCGAACAGCTCGGACTGCCGTATGACAGCCAGGAAGCCTACCAGCTCGCCGACCGCGTCTGCGAATTCGTCAGCTACATGGCGATCGACGAATCAGCCAACCTCGCCCAGGAAAAAGGCAGCTATGCCAACTTTGCCGGTTCCGGCTGGTCCCAAGGCTACGTGCCGGTCGATACGGTCAAACGCCTCGAAGGCGACCGCAACGAACGCATCACCGTCGAACAGGGCATCTACTCGCTCGAACTCGACTGGGGCAAGCTGCGCGAGAAAGTCCGCCAGGGCATGCGCAACGCGACCGTCCTCGCGATCGCTCCGACCGCCAACATCGGCCTTGTCGCGGGAACGTCGCCGGGAATCGATCCCCGCTTCGCCCAGATGTTCTCCCGCAACACGCTGTCAGGCAAATACCTCGAAATCAACTTCAACCTTGTCCGCGACCTGAAGCGCCTCGGCCTCTGGGAACGGACCAAATCCGACATCCTGACCAACTATGGCGACCTGACCACTATCGAAGGCATCCCGGAACATTTGAAGGAAGTCTATAAGACATCGTTCTCGATCCCGCCGCAGGCCTTCGTCGAAGTCGCCGCCCGCGCCCAGAAATGGGTCGACCAGGCGATCAGCCGCAATATGTATCTCGAAACCCGCGATACCGAAGAGATCATGAAAGTCTATATCGGCGCCTGGGAAAAAGGCTTGAAGACGACATATTACCTCCACATGAAGCCTCGCCACTCGGCCGAACAGAGCACTACCAAGGTCAACAAGGCGTCCGCTATCGGCAAACGCGGCTTCGGCGCACTCTTTACCGAATTTGCTGAACAACCGGCTCCTGCGGCCGTTGCAGCCGCTCCCCTGGCCGCTCCGGCACCGGTCAACGTTCCGGTCCCGCCGGTTCCTCCGGTAGAGATTCCCGTAGCCCAACCGCAACCGGCTCCGGCGCCCCGACCCTTTGCCGCCGCCGAACCCGTAACGATTCCGGCTCAACCGACAGAAACGCCCAAGAACGAGAAGATCGGCTTCGGCAAAGCCTGTCCGATCGATCCGATGGAACGGCTCCAGTGCGATAGCTGCCAATAATAACTAATTTTATAATTCTTACTTATTAATTTTATAATTAATTTTTAAAATCTAAATTGTTAATCTTTAATTTGAAATTTAGGTTTATTTGAAAATTACAAAATTATAAAATTATAAAATTCTACTATGTTGATGGGAAAACCCCTTAATGAGGACATGTCGATCCACCCGATCAAGTATCAGTGGGCCTATGACCTCTATAACCAAGCAGTCGCCAACACCTGGTTTCCGCATGAAATCGCCCTTGGCGAAGACCTTGAAGACTGGAAAAAAATGACGGAAGACGAACGCCATGCCGTTACCTTCCTGATGAGCTTCTTCAACCCGGCCGAGCTGATCGTCAATCGTTCGCTCGCCCTCGGCGTCTACCCGTATCTCAAAGCTCCTGAAGCCCACCTCTACCTCGCCAAGCAAATGTGGGAAGAGGCTAACCACTGCGTCGCGTTCGAGTATGTCCTCGAGACCTTCCCGGTCGACCGCGACCAGGTATTCCACCTCCATCTCGAAGTCGAATCGATGAAAGCCAAGGAAGCCTTCATCACGAAATATCTCGGCCGCATGACCGATATGAGCCTCGACATCGAGTCAGTTGCCGGCAAGAAGGATTTCATCCGCAATCTTGTCGCTTTCAATATCGTCATGGAAGGCATCTGGTTCTATTCCGGCTTCATGGTCGCTTTGTCCTTCCGCCAGCGCAACCAGCTGCGCAACTTCGGTTCGATGATCGATTGGGTCATCCGCGACGAAAGCCTCCACCTCAAGTTCGGCATCAATCTCATCCTCAACATCCTCGAAGAGAATCCTGATCTCATCACTCCAGAATTCAGCCAAGAGATCCAAGATATCATCATCGAAGGCGTCAATCTTGAAAGCGCCTATAACCGCGACCTGTTCCCGAAGGGCATCCTCGGCCTCAACGCCGACTACGTCAACCAATATGTCCAGTATGTCGCTGACCGCCGTCTCGAAGAACTCGGTTTCAAGCCCTATTTCAAGGCCGATAATCCGGCAAAATGGATGACGTCCGCCACTGACGTCTACGAGCTCGTCAATTTCTTCGAAACCCAGAATACGAGCTATGAAGTCGATGTCCGGGCTCATACGAAAAACGACGTGCCGGCCGCAGATAACGACCAGCAGAGCTGACGGTTTATCGTCTAGACGCAAAAAACCCGCCAACCGGCGGGTTTTTTGTCCAAATTAAAAACTATTTCTTGCGCTTGGCGGCCTTTCTCTTGGCCGGGCGCTTGGCGGCCTTCTTGACAGTCTTCTTGACGGTCTTCTTGGCAGCCTTCTTCACAGTCTTTTTCTTGGCGGCCGGGCGCTTCTTAGCAGCCGGGCGCTTCGCTTTTTTCTTAGCTGGCATAGTGTCACCCCCTTTCATAGAATGATACTGCAGGTAACCCTGCATTAATTTCATTCGTATTCCCTCTTACTACTAAGTATATCAAGAATACGACAACCGAACAATGATTTTCCTTCATGGGCAATCTTTTTTCCCTGCAAGTAAAAAATTAATTATTTTTTATTTTATTCAGACACAGCAAATTATCTTTCATAAGAAAAAATAGCAAGAAAAATACCATGCGTGATCAACGGGTGTAACAATATAGAATTTTTATCTAATATAAAGCAAAAAATAACTGTTTTTTCATACGCTGCTTCTTCTTCGCGTCATGTAATTATCATAACGATCTTCTTTCTTGTCATTCCGCTTCATGCAAACGCGCCGATACCGAACTTTTCCATGCGCTCCGCTACGTTATATCTCTTTAGATATCAAAACCAAAACAAAAAGTTATCAACAGTTGTAAAGCAAACGCCCGCCTTTTTAAAAAAGCGGGCGCGATGTCGATGCGTAAAAAACTAATCCAACTTTTCACGTTGCGCCTTCATCTTTTCGATCATCACGGCATACTCAGCTAATTTTTTTTCTTCCGTTTCGATGATGTGCTTCGGCGCTTTTGATCGGAACTCTTCGTTCGACAATCGTGATCGCAACGCAGTGCGCGCAGCATCAAGCTTCGTGATCTCCTTATCAAGACGAGTGCGTTCCGCGGCGGCATCGACGCTCACTTCGATGAAGATATCGATGCCGGCTACATTAGCGAACAGGTCATCAGACCGTTCCGGACCGCTAGCAGAGATTTCCAGCGTACCGACACCGGTACGCAGGCCCATTATGAGCGGACGCAAGGCCTCAAACTCAGATTCCGCGCCATGGCAATAGAGACGGACCGTAACCTTATCCCCCGGCGGCAAGCGGTGCTCGCTGCGCAGGTTGCGGATCGAGGTGACGATGCTCTGTAACCGGCTGAAACTCGCTTCAGCCGCTTCGTCGATATTGTTGCGTTCGCTCTTCGGCCAGACGGCCGCCATCAGCGGTTCGCCGCCTTTCATTTCCTGCCAGACGGCTTCAGTCACGAACGGCATGAACGGATGCCAGAGCCGCAGGATGACGCCGAGGATGTCATGGAGCAGGGCGGCCTTCCGCGGGGACGGTTCGAATTTGCTCGCCTCGAGGTACCAGTCCGCCAGGTCGTCAAGCGTGAAAGCGCGCAGGTCTTCGCCGGCCGCCGAAAATTCAAATGCTTCGATCTTCTGGCTGACAGCAATAACCGTCTTATTGAGGCGGGAGATGACCCAGCGGTCAGCCAGGCTCATATCCCCGCTCCCGGCCGGTTCGACAGTCTGGGAAAGGATGTACCGGCTGATATTCCAGAGCTTGTTCACGAGATTGCGCTGGCTGGCGATCTTTTCTTCTGAAACGCGGACGTCGATGCCCGGCGTATTGCCGATCAAGAGCGACAAACGGACGGCGTCGTTGCCATACTGTTCGCCGACCGCGACCGGGTCGATGCCGTTGCCCTTTGATTTGCTCATCTTCTTGCCGTCCTTATCAAGGACCATGCCGTGCAAATACACGGTCCTGAACGGCACTTCGCCGAGAGCGAACAACGACATCATGACCATGCGCGACACCCAGAGCGTGATGATCTCGTAGCCGGTTTCAAGGACATCGGTCGGATGGAACTTAGCCAAATCGCCGGTTTTCTTTCCGTCTTTCAAGTTTTCGGGCCAGCCGAGCGTCGAGAATGTCCACATGCCGGAGGAAAACCAAGTATCGAGAGTATCACTGTCCTGTTTCAAATCTTCGCCCTCCGGATCAACCAAGAGATTCATTTCTACATATGACGCATTGTCTACGTACCCTATTTTCTCGCGGTACTCTACATAATCTTCCTTAGTCTTTCCGTCGAGATGAGCTCGGACAAATGAATTAAACGCATTATGACCGACAAACAGGACGGTGGAGTTGTCTTTTTCGGAAGAAAAGAGGGAATGCGCATAGTGCACTCTCTGTTCCAGCTGATCGAGCGACTCACCTTTCCCCGATTCTATGATATAGCGAGTTCCGCTCGAAAAGCCCTTATAGGATTCACCGCATAGCTCGCCAGGATTAATTTCACACAATATTTTGTCTGAATGTATGTTGTTAACTTCATAGCCGATTATCTGCGCCACGATTTCCGCAGTCTCACGGGATCGATGGAGATCGGAGCAGAATATCTTATCGATTTTTCTTCCTTTTAGGCTTTTCCCCAACTTCTTTGCCTGTTCCCGTCCCTGTTCGGTAAGCGAAGAACTGTTAGAATGGCCCTCAAAAACAAACCTGGTGTTTGCCTCACTCTCTCCGTGACGTGCAATCAAAAGAGAAATTTTCTTGGGGAGATGGACTCTGTCCTCCGAATCATACCAAACCGGAATCTGATGGCCGAACCAGATCTGACGGCTGATGCACCAGTCGCGCAGGTTTTCCATCCAATCCTTGAACCGTTTTTCAAAGCGATCCGGGACAAAGGCAATCTCTTTCTTGTCGGCGGCTTCGAAGGCGGCTTGCTTGAGAGATTTTCCGCCGAGGCGTTCCAAGGGCTTGCCGACAGCGACGAACCATTGCTTCGAGGGCAGCGGTTCGATCGGCGTTGCGCAGCGATAGCAGACGGAAAGATTATGCTCGATCTCCTCTTCTTTTTCGATCAAGCCGGCAGCGCGCAACGCTTCGACGACCATATCGCGGGCTTCCGTGGCTGTCTTAGCACCGTAATGCGCAAACTCGGGCCGGATACTCCCCTGCTCGTCGATCACTTTAATGATCGGAAGGTTATTTTCTTCAGCCATCCTCCAGTCGATCATCGAATGGGCCGGCGTGACGCCGAGAGCGCCCGTGCCGAATTCCATATCGACTTCGCGGTCGCCAATGACTTTGATCGAGAGCGGCTGTCCGACAAAATCGGCTTCGAACGTCTTTCCGATATATGAAGCGTAGCGTTCGTCTTTCGGATTTACAGCGACGGCCGTATCGCCGAGCTTAGTCTCCGGCCGCGTCGTCGAAATCGAAATCGGAAAATCTTTTGAATAGTTGAAGGTATACAGCGTCGTCTTTTCCGCCTTGTGCTCGACTTCATCATCCGCCAAGGTCGATTGACAGTGCGGACACCAGTTGACGATGCGTTCGCCGCGATAGATCGCCCCGGATTCATACATATCGACGAACATCTGCCGAACGGCCCGCTGGCGCGGTTCGTCAAGGGTGAAAGCCAGCCGCGACCAGTCGAGGGAAGCGCCGAAATTCTTGAATTGTTCGAGGATCTGCGACTGGGTCTCGAGAGCATAGGCATGGACGCGCTTGAAAAATTCCTCGCGGCCGAGATCGTGCCGGGTCTTGCCTTCTTCCTTATACAAGCGCTTTTCGACGACGGTCTGCGTTGCGATGGCGGCATGGTCGGTTCCCGGCAGCATCAAAGCTCGGAAGCCGTTCATCCGCTTATAGCGCACCATCAAGTCCTCGATCGCGAGCATCGACGCGTGGCCGAGATGGAGCCGGTCGGTCACGTTCGGCGGCGGCACGATGACGGTATAGGCGGGAGCCGTTTCCGGCAGCTTCAGATTGTCCGGATTAGAAAAACCTGACCGCTCCCACAAATCGCGGATGCGGCCCTCATGCTCGCTGGAAATATATGCTTTTGCCAGTTCTGCCATAGATAGAGATAGCTTATTTTTACCAAAAAAGAGGCTCTTTTGCAAGCTGCGACTGATTGCTAAGCCCTTCTTTTTCCGATACAATGAGCATATATGATTACACCAAAACGCCCCGCCGGCTTCAATGAATTCCTGCCGGCCGACCAGCTCGCTTTCAACGCCCTGATCGCCATCATCCGGATGAGCTATGAACAGCACGGCTTTACGCCGATCGAAACCCCGGCTCTCGAGCTGGCGTCGGTCCTCCACGCCAAGGAAGGCGGCGAATCAGCCAAGCAAGGCTATCGCTTTACCAAGGGCGACAGCGACCTGGCTTTGCGCTTCGACCTGACCGTGCCGCTCGCCCGCTACGTCGCCGAGCACTACCATGAACTCGCCTTTCCTTTCCGCCGCTACCAGATCCAGGATGTCTGGCGCGCGGAAAAGCCGCAGGCCGGACGCTACCGCCAATTCTGCCAATGCGACATCGATATCATCGGCTCGACATCGGTCGCCGCCGATGCCGATGTCCTGATCACGATGAGCCGGACATATAAGGCCCTCGGCCTTTCGACCGCCGTCCTCCATATCAGCAACCGCAAGATCATCTCCGGCATCCTCGAAGCGCGTAAGCTGAGCAAGCACTCGACCGAGATCATGCGCCAGATGGACAAGCTGGATAAGATAGGCGTTGCCGGTCTGCGCAAGAACCTCGCCGAGCGCGGCCTCAAAGAATCCGATATCAGCCTGCTCGCTTCCCTGGCCGCGATCGCCGGAACGATATCTGAAGTGACGCGGGAAATGGAGAAACTCGACGTGTCGCATCCGAAACTGGCCGAAGGCCTGGACGAACTGGCCGCGACCGCTTCCCTGCTCGATGCGGCCGGCTTGAAAAAGCATGACTACACCTTCAACCTCGGCATGATGCGCGGCTTCGACTACTACACCGGCGTAGTCTTCGAAGCGATGCTATCCGATAAGCCCGAAGCCGGAGCTGTCGGCAGCGGCGGACGCTATGACAATCTCGTCGGTTATTACCGCTCCGAGCCGCTCGCCGGCGTCGGCGCCTCGATCGGCCTGTCCCGTCTCTTCTCGGCGATCCACGGCGAACTGGCCGACGGGCCGAGCAGCCCCTCTCAGGCGCTCGTCGTCGTCTTCAATGAGAAACTCCTGCCGTTCTGCTTCAGCGTCGCCCAGAAATTACAATCTGCCGGATTGAATGTCGAGGTCTACCCGTCGGCCGACAAGGCCGGGAAGCAGCTCGGCTATGCCGATAAGACAGGCATCCCGTTCGCCCTCCTCTGCGGCGAAGACGAAGAGAAAAAGAAGTCGGTCACCATCAAGGACATGCAAACCGGAGACCAGAAAACCCTCAAGCTTACTGAAGCGGCGAGGTATCTGAAGAAGCAATTATAATCTCCAACATAAAAAGAAGACTGGTCGGTAATCCGGCCAGTCTTTTTAATTCTCGTCTTAACCATGCAGTATCATGCCTGAACTAAACTATAGATCCTGCTGGTCGGTACCACTATTGTATTGAGATTCGAAAACACCTGAGGCCGAAGCGGGAACTGCGAGGGACGGGAATTCCTGTATTTGTCCCCGTGTCCCCGGCAAACATCAAATTCGTAAATAACACCATCAATATCCACTAATATTCTCTCGGTGCTTACCTCGAAACAATCCGCACATTCGCAAGGGGTGCCTGGTTGAAACGCCCGCTTATACCTAGAGGATGCGATATGCGTATTTCCCGGAAACGCCAGTTTGACCTTATTCTCAAATGTCCAGTCATCATCAAGCACGAGCTGGGAACGTTCAAAAAAAACGATCTCACCGCATTTGTGCTTAGCGGGTCCCATAACAGCGTATGATACCTGATGGATACGTTCGTCAAAAATGAGCCCGATCTTGTTTTCCTTGAAATCCCTGGCCTCGCCCTGCATGCTATAGAATGCTATCTTGTCATCTTTAACAGTCAGGACACTGCCGCGGCATACAAACTGTTTTAATTCTGCTACCGTTTTTCTTTCTTTTTCCATTTTCCACCTCCATGGAATTTTGTTATATGAACTGGCTCCAGCTTATCGATAAATGGTTGCTTTGTCAATAAAAAAATAGCCCGCTTTGCAGTTGCAAAACGGGCCTCTATTTGAATATCTTATTATTTTACCAGAATCATTTTTTTTGTTTCCACAAAATCGCTGGCTACGATCTTGTAGAAGTAGATGCCGCTCGAAAGGTTTGAAGCGTTAAAGCTGACTTCATGCTTTCCCGGGTTTTGTACTGTATTCTCCAGCACTGCTACTTCTTTGCCGACAATGTCGAAGAGCGAAATCTTCACCGATGTTTTTGTCGGCAGGCTGTAACTGATTTTTGTGATTGGATTAAAGGGGTTGGGATAATTCTGTGTTAAGGCGAAGCGTCGAGGAATTTCACTGTGAGGATCAGGGATGCCGATAGTAGATAGTTCAAGGCGAAGCACCCGGCTTCCCGCTGCAAAATATACATACTGACCGGCTGAAGATACGCCCATAACTTCCACCCACTCGCGTTCATATATTTTCACCCAGCTTGCACCTCCATCTGAGGTCTTATAAATATATCCCCTCGGAGCGTTCCAAACACCAAAGGCCATAGGAATAGAGGCCGCAGCATATCCCACTTGGGCATCGACAAAAAACACACTATTTACTTGACCCGAATCACTCTGAATCGACTTAATCCAATGGGCCCCATGGTCGGTTGTATACGCGATTGCGACTCGCGTCCAAGTTTGCATATCGGAACCTCCGATATATACCCTTTCTCCGTTCACAGTAAAACAGTTCGTTGTGGTCGGAGCGATGAGTAATGATTGCCACGTGATACCTCCATCCAAGCTTCGTCCAAATTTTTGCCAGAATCCCCCATAGAGATTATTCCCGGCGTACATCAGACGATATGCAGAATTCATGGTTGGTGGCAGTTCTTCCCATGTTGCTCCTCCATTTTGAGTTCTCAGCAAGAACCCCGCGCTCCCGCCTATAATCACATAATCCTGGCTAACACAGGTTAGCGAAAAAAGACTATGGAATGAAGAACGTTGCGACTGGTGATTCCCCACTGTTTTTCTCCACTCAGGCATCGTCATTTGAGCGATACCTTCCTGATAAACCTCAAACCATATATCTCCGCTGGTCACCGTCTTAAGTATGAGACCATAAAACTGCCAGAGCGTATCATTTATCTTTTCGCTCTTCCAGCCAACAGCATAGCCGATAGAATCATTGAAAAGCTCAATATCTACTATGGCATCATTGCTATCTGCGCCACCAGGTGCTCCATATACGTGGAACCACTGTTCACCGTCCCAGCTGGTATAGATCCCTCCTTCGCCGGCAATACACCCGCTGTAAGCGGTGCGCATATCGATATCGTAGGGATACGGTTCTGGAATCATGAACGAATCTATCGCATCTGCGAAAGACTCTTTGCAGCAAAACAAGCAAATGATTATTAGCGAAAGCTTTATGACTTCCTTCATTATTTCCTACCTCCTAAGGTGGATTTCTTTAGTTATAAATGTCCTTTATTTTAAACGGAATTATTATATCATAATATTCTATTTTTGTCAATGATAGCCTAATCTCCCGTCGTTATGACGGACCATGACAACAAAGCAAGCCTCTCTACCACGAAGAATATATACTTGATCATCACCCATGCCGGAAAAAAGAACATAAGTCCGAGACTGGGGAATATCGCTGTCAGGATAATCGCGATGATGACCGCTATCGTCAAAACCGGAATGATCCAGACGACGAGCATATTGGCTAGCGGAGCGATGAGCGACACCTGGCCGAAACGATACAGCGTCACGGGCGTCGTCGCGATCTGCGCGGCGATCGTCGCACCGAGCATGTCGAGAACAAACTTCGCCTTTCCTCGCGTCAGATAAAGCATCCCTTTCTGGACCAACGGATGGATATATACCAAGCCGTAAATCGCCAAGAACGACAATTGCCAACCGATATCATCGCGCAGCATACGCGGATTGACGAGCAATGTTCCGACGCCGACGATCAGGATCGTCCGGCTGATATCCGCGGCTCTGCCGACTACCAAAGAAAACAATAAGAGGATGCTCAGGATGCCGGCTCGGACCGCCGAAGCGGGAGCGCCGACCATCGCGACATACGCACTGATGATAAGCGAAGAAAGGATGAACGCGACCGGCCGTTTCAGCCCCGCCAGGCTCAAGCCGGCGCCAATGATAACAGCGAGCAGGCTGACATTGAATCCGGAAACGGCCATGATATGCGTCAGGCCGACGCGACGGAACGATTCGGTCGTCGCGTCATCAAGCCCGCCATCGCCGCCGAAGACGATCGGCAAGGCGAGATCGGATTCCGGAGACGGCAAATACCGTTTAGCAATCTCGAAGGCGGCCGACTTCACGCGCAATAAAAACGCCATCGCCGCATTCCCCTTTTCCGAACTGATCAACCGGATTTTCGGACGATTGCACAGGCTATAGATACCGTAACGAGCCAGATAGCGGTCATACGCGAACTCGCGATTCTCCGGCGTTTCAAGCAAGCAGCTGATATCCAATTCATCGCCATAACGATAACGCGGATATGGAAATAACGAAAGCTGGACATTGCCGCTGGCGGCCTTTCCGTTTGCTTTCGTCGCCCGGACGACGAGCCGCTGACGTTCCGGACCGTATTGAGGCTCTTTGATGACAATGCCGATGAATCGTACTTCCGTACCGTTATATGAACGGATAGCATCCGAAGGGATATTTTCTATTACCAATCCGTACCGCCACCCGCCGAATCCGAAGCCGATGATAAGTGCAGTAATTATCTGGGCCAACCGAACGCGTTTGATGCGAGCTACCGTCAGCAAACCGGCTGCCGCAACCGAAATTACCAAACACTCGAATGAGCCCGGCGGTTTGATAAACGAAAACACGCCTGTGCCGGCGACAAAGCCGATACAGGCGAGGGTGATGATTTTACCTTTAGGCACGATTCCCTCCTTCATATCAAGCGTCGGAGGGAAAACTTAAAAAATTAAAGACAAATTACAGAACAAAATTCAAAGTCTAAACTGCAAAATATTTTTGATTTTTATTTTTTTCTTTGCTTTGAAACTTGTCTTTACATTCTTACCTTTAGGCAGCTTTGCTGCGCAGATACGCTTCGATGAAACCGTCGATATCCCCGTCGAGCACGGCCGTGACATCCGTCATTTCAAAACCGGTACGATGGTCTTTCACGAGCTGGTACGGCTGCAAGACATACGACCTGATCTGCTTGCCCCAGGCGGCCTTCTCCACCTTGCCGCGGATAGCGGCGATATCATCGGCTCTCAGTTCTTCCTTAAGCTGGACGAGCTTGGCGCGCAGGATCTTCATCGCTAATTCTCGGTTCTGATGCTGGGAGCGTTCGGTCTGCGTCGAAACGACGATGCCGGTCGGGATATGGACAAGCCGGACAGCGCTCGACGTCTTGTTGACGTTCTGCCCGCCCGGGCCCGATGATCGGAAAAAGTCTACCTTGACATCTTCCGGTTTGATCATCACATCGCCTTCGTCTTCGATTTCCGGCAAGACTTCAACCAGCGCGAACGACGTATGACGCATGCCTTCTGAATCGAAGGGCGAGATGCGGACGAGGCGATGGACGCCCGCTTCGCTGCGCAGATAGCCGTAGGCGTACTGGCCGCTGACTTTGAACGTCGCGCTCTTGAGTCCGGCTTCATTGCCCGGCGTATGGTCGATCACTTCCGCCTTCCAGCCATGGCGGTCGCAAAAGCGAAGGAACATCCGCTCGAGCATCTCGGTCCAATCCTGAGCATCGACGCCGCCGGTGCCGGCGTGGAGCGAAATGATCGCGTTCGATTCGTCGTACCGGCCCGAGAACATGACGAAGAACTCAAGCTCCTTGAATCTCTTTTCCAGGGAGGCGAAATGGGCTTCGGGTTCGTCGCCGAGACTCGTATCCGATTCTGAATTAGCCAACGCGACCAACTCCTCCAATCCGCGCACGTCATCCAATAGCTTCTGCCAGGCGCCGGTCTGCTGCTCAAGGGCTTCGACTTCCTTGCCGACGCGAACGGCCCGCTCCTGGTCGTTCCAGAAATCGGGCCGGCTCATCTCGACTTTCAGTTCGCGCGCCTGCTCTGCCTTGCGGTCAAGGTCAAAGTAGCCTCCATGTTTCTAGGATCCGCTCGCGCAGGTCTTCAAGTGATTTCAGTAGGTTTTCCATGATATTTATGTATAGTCCGTAGCCTCGGCGAAGGATTATTTCATCTCCTCAAGAATAGCCTTGAGAGTTATCTCCTTGCCGTCGCGCCAGACTTTCATTTCGATCGAATCTCCGGGCTTCTTATCGGCAATCATATAAGAAAGCGGGTTATCGGTCGTAATCTTCTTACCGTCAGCTTCGAGGATGATGTCATCTTCTTTTAATCCGGCTTTATCAGCCGGCGAGTCCTGAAGCACGGCCGGCTCGCCGTCTTTCGACCCCTTAACGACCCAGGCGCCATAATCCTTAGCCAGCTTTTCCTTCTTCGCCACATCAGCATCGATCGCTACATATCGCACTCCCACATACGCTCGAATCAAGCGGCCGTTTTCCTGCACGCTTTCAATAGCGGACCGGACCTGAGATATCGGAATGGCAAAACCGATATTTTGAGCTCCCTGCGCAACCGCCACGTTTATTCCGATAACAGTCCCTGTCGAGTCCAGCAACGGACCGCCTGAATTGCCGGGATTTATCGAAGCATCAGTCTGGATAAGGCCTATCAGCCGCTCCGAACCGCTTGCCTGGCCGAACGCGGTGATTGAACGGGATAAGCCGGAGATGACCCCCGTCGAAACCGTGTTGCGGAATTCAGCCAACGCATTGCCGATAGCAATGACGCTTTGGCCGACTTTGAGTTTTCCTGAATCATCGAGCGGAAGGGTCGGCAAATCCTTACCGTCGATCTTCAATATCGCCATATCATTCGACGGGTCGCGAGCCAGGACTTTCGCCGGCTTGCGTTCGCCGCTATTAAGCAGGACGGTATACTCCGCCTTCTCATCTTCAACGACATGCTTGTTCGTAACGATCATCCCGTCAGCCGTCACGATAAAGCCGCTCCCTCCGCCGACTTCCTGTTTTTCGGTCTCCCCTGCCGTATCCTGAGGCTGAGAGCCGAAGAAGCGCTCGAAGTCGTTACCGAAGAAACGGCGGAAGAATTCATTATTCGAACCGATATCTCCGATGTTCGGCAGATCTTTCGAAACGATGATGCTGACCACGGCCGGAGAGGCTTTTTCAACGACGCCGACGATCGAAGACTGGTCGGGAGTGGCGTAACGGTCCCGATCAGCGTCAGCTATAAGGGATTCGATCCGCTCGAGAAAAGGCTTCGATTGAGCTACCGTGTCGGCAGCCATGAATCCGGCTAAGCCGCCGACGATTCCCGAAACCAAAACAGAAACGACGAGCAGAATGGCATAATTGCGTTTTTCAGAAGAATTCATAAGCAATTTCAAATTCAAAATTTTAAATTTAAAAATAATGATTCAATGTATAAATTTTCAAAACCTGAAAATTTACCTATACTATTACAGAAGAATCCGCAATTTCTTTCATTTTGTCATTAAAAATTCTTTTAAAATTTGAAACTTAAAATTTATAATTTCGGTAACCAAGCCAAAGTTACAATAACTTTTTTTTATTAATATAAGCACATAAGTCAGCAAGCCGATTGGAATACCCCCATTCGTTGTCATACCAGGAAACGACCTTCAGCAGCGTCCCGTCTATGACGGTAGTGAGCGGCAGGTCGACGATTGCGCTGAACGGGCTGCCGACGATGTCGGCCGAAACGATCGGCTCATCGGTAACCGCGACGATGCCGCGGTATCTCGCGCTGGAAGCGGCTTTCTTGAGCAGGACGTTGACGTCTTTGGCCGTCGTCTTCTTTTTCGTAATATATACCGCGTCGCAGAGCGAACCGACCGGAGTCGGGACGCGGACGCTCAACCCGTCGAACTTATCGCGCAACGCGGGAATCGTCTTGGTGACCGCGACTGCGGCGCCCGTCGTTGTCGGGATCATGCTGAGCGCGGCGGCCCGAGCGCGGCGCAGATCCGCATGCGGTCCGTCGACCAGGTTCTGGTCGGCCGTATAGGAATGGATCGTCGTCATGATCGCTTTTTCGATGCCGAATTTGCGGCGGATGATATCCGTAACCGGCGCGAGGCAGTTGGTCGTGCAGGAAGCCATCGAGATGACCGCGTCGCCTTTCCTTAATGAATCCTCATTGACGCCAAGGACGAATGTCTTGACGTCGCCTTTCGCCGGCGCGGACAAGACGACCTTGCGGGCTCCGGCCTTGATATGTAACCTCGCCTGGTCCTTATCAGTGAAGCGGCCGGTCGATTCGATGACGATATCGACATTGAGTTTTTTCCACGGCAAGGCGGCCGGGTCCTTTTCGGCCAGCACCGGATACGATTTTCCGTTGACTACCAAAGCAGACGGCGTCGCCTTGATGGCCTTGGCGTACGTGCCATAACAGCTGTCATACTTCAAGAGATGCGCGAGCGTCTTCGTATCGGTCAGGTCATTGATCGCGACGATGCGCATGCCCGGGCGTTCGAGCAAGGCTTTGAAAGCGGCGCGGCCGATCCGGCCGAAGCCATTGATGGCGATGTTCATAAGAAAAGATTAATCTATATTACAAAGTTACTATTATTATAGTCTTTTTTCGAGAATCAAGCTAACGAAGAATAACCGCCGAAATTTCTCTTTCTCCTACCGCGCGAGGATCAATTCCGCCAAATTCAATATAATTATCACTCAGTGAAGACTTCGGGATAGTTACGGTCAGGTCGCTCTTATATTCCGCTGACTTAAGGCTAGGTAATATTTCCTTAAGTCTTCCTTGTATTGACTGCTCAGAAAGCCCCACGCTGGAAAGAGCTGCCCTTGAAACAGAAATGGAGAGTCGCGCCTCGGGTATTTCTTTCTTGATTGCCTGATATTTTTTGTAAACTGATAAAATATTGCTTATTAAAATATCAGAAGATTTTGAACCATACACGCGGTCCATTACGAAACTCATTTCGCGATCTTCACCCTCCTTTCCCAGGGGTGCAAAAAATACTATTTCATCAGAGATGCTGCCTTTCTCTTTTTCAGACTGGTTTATTAAGAAAAATTTATTGTAGTCGCCAAACGCTAAATTAGTATCGTTATTAGCTTCTTTACGTAAACAGCCTAGGCATTGCCGCATATTCTCAATAATCAAATTAAGGTCTTTCGTCAGCCGGCTCGTAATCATAGCGTTCGAATCCTTTGAGTAAATAGTCTTCTCTATATCATCAAGACGGTTTTTAAGAATTTCGTGGCCGGAAATATGGACGCTCTTTCTTATCTTAGTGAAATATTCTTTTATTTTATCTAAACTGCTTTCCAGATCTTTCATCTTATCTTTAATCGAATCAAGATAACCGTTAACTTCGATTTTCTCCTCAGCACTCAATTTTCTATCATCTTTAATAACCAAACTCTCAAGATATGACAAATCTTTAGCCAGCGCAAAAGCGCCGGACTCCAGTTTGAAGTCCTCTCCAAGCCGATTAAAAATTTCAATTATTTTCTCTGATGGTATCAGTCTCAACTGCAATTCTTCGATGTTATGATCAACCCTCTCTTCGTTGATCTTATTCATCATGTTCGTAATCAAACCGAAGGGCTGCAGACGATCTTGGGTATTTTTTACTTTTTCAACACTCCAGTTGTCTACCTTAAGAATACCTGATAATTCCTTTTGTATTTCTCTCTCCTTATCGCTTACATCTACTTTCTTACCACTGACTTCACCGTGAATCTTAGCTAAAGCAGAACCAACCGCTTTACCTTCCTCTGCCAGGAGGCGCATCAAGTCCTTGTCTTCGCTATTAGTATAAATATCCGGATCAGCCAATTCCTCAAGGTTCCTCTTAATATTTCCAAGTTTAACATCAATCGTTTGGATGTTACCCATCATATTACTTATAACATCATCCTGAAGAAGCGCTTGGAATGTGCCCGCTTTCTCCGGCGGGATGTTGGCTATTTCTAAAGGCAAGATAAAACTTTCTTGTCTTCTTTCAAGTTTGCCCCTTAGTAGAGCTGCATATTGCTCCGACAGATATTGATCAGCTGCTAGCATTTTACCTTGGCGGAAATTTTCCCATTCATCATTTAGCTCAAGGCTTAAAAAATAAGCAATAGTCGCCTCTGATGCTCCCTCCCGATGGTTAATATTGCCGAGATAGCGGACACAATTCTGCAAAGAGCGGATGTGTTCCCTGGTAAAGGTTTCGGGCATTTTCAAAATGCCAAATCTCTCCTTAAAGTTACTTCTAATTATCGCGAGAGTGTGGTCTCTCTGCTTTTCAAAAATCATTGTCTTTTCCTGAGGTCTTTCTTTCAACTCTTCTACAAAACCGTTGATAGTCTGACGTATATTCACCAAATCACGAGACTTATATCCCGGCACATCCTCATAGTCCATCTTATCTTGAATCGTAACAAGCTGAGCATGGTACAGGGGGAATATTTCATTCAAGAACTGCTTTAACTCCTTCGGCGACAGTTCTTCAAACAAGGGTCCGAAAGAAACATAGAGGCTTGGAGCCGCTTGTAAGATATCTCGAGATAGATTATAAAATTCTGATCGATCATCTAAAGACCAACGCTCCCGTTCTGCTCTTTCTTCTTGCCTAACTAACAGGTCTTTAACTTCAGTTTTAGTTCTCTCGACGGTTTTTGGATGATCGAAAACTTTATCGACGTGCCAAATAAGGTTGCCCAAAGATTCTACGTGTTTCAAATTCCCGGCACCATTCAACTTATCGATTACCTTACTAGTTAAAAATAAGTTAGCAGGCAAAGTTTTTCCTTTTCTATTACTAAGAAAATCTCTCCATTCGTCATGCATAGCGGTTAAAGCCGTATCTTTATATGGGCCATCAAAAAAATTCAAAACCGCGGCTTTACTTTCAGGGGAAAGTCCTAATTGATTGCCTTCTTCAGCGGCGTCTACATAGCTTATTATCCCAGCGGCCCATTGCTCTTTGTTAAAGGTAACCTCTTGCTTGCCCTGAAGCTCAAGAATCTTAAAAAAACGCTCTTGATCTTCTTCTGTATAAGAAGAGATTTTTTTAAAAAAAGACTGAAAAGCACCCTGATTATGTAAACCCACTACCGGGTTAGAAGCCTGCTTGTGTAGACGCTGAACCAATTCTATTTTTTGGGCAAATTCACTTTCATTTAAATCTTTGAGTTCTGCATATAAGTAATCCCAATTCTGAATCAAGGATGCAATCGGTACCTGTTCCACTATCTTTCTTATAATCTCAATTGATTTGGGATGAGCGGCTAATTCTTTGAGGATACCTTTATTTTTGATAACTTCCTCATAAATGTAATCCTCTTGGCTCTGCTTAGGTGAAACCGGCTTAAGATTAAGCAGTTCGATTAAACTTTTTGCAAAATCTCCCCTATAGCTATCGGAAATATTTTGAGGGTCATCTTCTTTAATTCGGTTATACAATGCCTCGTAAATATGCTCAGGAATGGATTCCTTGCTTCTTAAGGCTTCACCTAACCCTATCATTGCTACATTATAGGCATTACTGTCGAGGGCTCTTATAATTTGTTCTTTTGAAAAGAAGGCGACGGCATTTGTTTTATCAATACTAATTCGTTGTTCATTGTTCAGGCTACTTTTTTCATCGCCGAGGATCGCATCAAAAGCCGCCGAACGAACCTTCTCGTCCAGGTTCGCCAACTGGGTCGCCTGCCTTTTTAATAAGTTCAAAAGCATCGTTCTATCGGTAGCGGTATAGATCCTTACCACATCTTCAAAATATCGCTTTTCAAGATATTCAGCGCCTTGCGCCAGGTGAGAAAGCGCTTCTAGGGCGTAGTGCCGTGCGGCAATCGACTTGCTTTCATCTGTCAGTATCCGCTCTTGTTCAGCTAATATCGTATCCAGTCTTTGTTTCGCCTCGCTTTCTGGATACTGCTGTATCTCCTTGAGCACCTTCCAATCTTTGGTCTCCAAGGCTTTGTTAATAAGCTCCGGCCCGTGATTTTTTAAGCAGATCTCATTCTCTTCTTTTAAATTCATTTCAGGGACGAAAATCTTGCAATTTCGTTTTTGCCAATCATTGGCAATGAAGTAGCCGCTTTCAATTCTGTTCTTTACTAGCGAGGTAATCTCTTCAGCGGGAATATTGAAGTAACGGGCAATCTCAATTAGAAAATCTGGGGACCCATTTTTTACACTCATGTCATAGAGAGGAAGCGTTGCTAAGGTTTTTTTTACAGATTCTGAAAGATCTTCATCAAGCAGCCAGTACTTTTTATGAGTCTCCGGGTAATATGTATCAATAAACTCTTCTATGTCTCGGATTTCGGGGAATCGCAATAGTATATACCTATTCATTAAGGCTTCCTTTATCGCCTGGCGACGCTTGGGCCTATCAATGTCCTCCCATCCAATTGTAAAATTCTCCTCAATATCCTTAAGATCTGCCGTGTCGCCCTCTGCCAGTTTTTTAAGATACACGTCCTTTAAAGTCTTCTGGATTAAAGGCGAATCTCCCATTTCGGAAAGGTTAAACTCTTCCCGCATTTCTCGAATTTGATTTTTTCGATTTCGATAAAAGCTCTCCCCTTTTGATATCATATTAATGAAACCAAGCGCCAGGCCTTGCCGCGTTTCTTCCTCGGATAAAGCGGCTCGTTCTTGAAACTTAGCTAGGCTTTCTAAACTTAAATGACTATCAGAGGTTATATTTGTTGCGATTCCCTTAATGGCCGCTTCCTTTAGGGCTTCTTTGGGAAGATTGATTCTACTAGCTAAATCAAATATCTCATCAAGCATGTGCACAGAGTGGAATGACCTCGCAAAACCATCAGTCAATCTTCGTAGATATTCCTCGTTCGCAAAAATTTCTTCCCAATCGGCCGGCGAAAGCCTTTTCGCCGCTCTCTCAATATCATGGTTGATATAGCCGAAGCTGCT